>JANOOV010000229.1:0-30599 GCA_031421535.1 Gammaproteobacteria bacterium | reverse complement strand
AGTCATCTTCGGTGCCACGGTGGAATTGTCCGATGAAGACAGCGGCAAGGAAGTGACCTACCAGATCGTCGGTGAGGACGAAGCCGACATTAAAGCCAACCGGATTTCGATCACCTCACCGATTGCGCGCGCGTTGATCGGCAAAGCGGAAGGCGACACCGCCGAAGTTAAAGCGCCGGGCGGAATAAAAAATTTCGAGATTTTAGCGGTGAAGTATATTTAACTGCGTTCAAAGCAAAGAGAGTTTAAACATGCGTTTTTTTCAAGCCACTGAACAAGTGATACTCACCGCCTGGGTCGGCGGCCTGTGGGCCATCGGTTACTTGGCCGCACCCGTCCTGTTCAAAGTGCTGGATGACCGGCGCATGGCCGGTGAACTGGCTGGGCAGATGTTCAAAATTATCGCTATCGTCGGCTTGGTGTGTGGCGTCGTGTTACTCATCGCTGCGCTTCAGCGTCACGGTGCAAAGTGGCTGCGTGCGTGGCGGGTGTGGACCCTCGTGGTCATGCTGGTTCTGGTCGCCATCGGCTTGTTCGTGCTGCAACCGATGATTCAAGACGTGAAGGCGCTGGGCTTGGTCGAAGGCAGCGAGCAGGCCCGCCGTTTTGGCATGTTGCACGGCATGTCGTCGCTGCTTTATCTGCTTACGAGCGTGGGCGGACTCGCGCTGGTGGCTTGCGGGTTGGTTCCGCGCGGCGCGCCTTCGACACAGACTTAGGCTTGGGCTTCTGCGGCTTCTTGGTTGCTTGCGGCGCTTTGCGGTACAACACAGCGATGTGGCCGATGACTTGCACCAACTGCGCGCCGGATTGTTTCGCAACGGTTTCAATTGCGCTACGGCGCGCTTCGCGATCCTCTCCCGGAACCTTGATTTTGATCAGCTCATGGTGGTCCAGCGCGATGTTGAGTTCTGCGAGCACTGCCTCGGTGACACCCGCCTTGCCGATGAGCACGATGGGTTTGAGTTTGTGGGCCGCCGCGCGCAGCGCGCGGCTGTCGTTTTCCGATAAGCTCATTGGGTGTCCGGTGCTCACATGAATAAAAGGGCGCGTAGTGTAACCCGGTCAGGAAAATATTTCGCGGTGGCGGCCAGTCCGTTTAACGTCGTGAAACTGGCGCTCGGCGTCATCATTGTGGTCGGCGCGCTGTTGCTCCTGGTGACTGGAAAACTGACGGCAAGTCTGGCGACGCAGGTGTTATTGCTGGGCAGTTATGGCGTGATCGCAGCGCTTTGGTTGATTGTAAAAACCCGGCAGGTGATGTTAGCCAAGGCCCTGGCTTCCGGTGAAAAATCACCCGTTAACGACGAACTTGAAAAGTAATAACCAATCATGGCGCGCACCAAAAGCAGCAGTCGCTGGCTAAAAGAACATTTCGACGACCCGTATGTGAAGCGGGCGCAGAAGGAAGGTTACCGTTCGCGCGCGGTCTACAAATTGCAAGAGCTCAACGAGCGGGACCGATTTTTGAAACCCGGCATGTCGGTGGTGGATTTGGGAGCTGCACCCGGTGGTTGGTCGCAGTACGCCGCGAAAATTTTAGGCAAGACCGGGCGCATTGTGGCGATGGATATTTTGCCGATGGAACCGATCAACGGCGTGCAGATGTTGCAGGGCGATTTTCGCGAACAAGAAGTACTCGATCAGTTGCTCGTGTTGGTCGGGGCGGACAAGGTGGACTTGATACTATGCGATATGGCCCCCAACATGAGTGGTACGGATGTCATTGATCATCCGCGTGCCATGTACATGGCGGAACTGGCCATTGAGTTTATGCAGCGAGTATTACGCCCGGAAGGCGATCTGGTCATGAAGTTGTTTCAGGGCAGCGGAGTGGATGAATTCATGAAAGCCCTGCGCACCTCGTTTACCAAGGTTGTATTCCGCAAGCCCAAGGCGTCGCGCGCACGTTCTCCGGAATTGTATGTGCTGGCCAGAGGCTACAAGCTGTAGTAACTTTAGAAACCACTATCTATCACTGCGACTGTGAGGCGAAGCAACTTGAACGACTTGGCGAAGAACCTGATTCTGTGGATCGTTATCGCGATTGTGCTGGTATCGGTATTCAACAGTTTTGGACCGCGCACCAACTCAGCAAAGCCTGTCGAATACTCCCGCTTCATGCAGGACGTGAAGAATGGAAAAATCGACCGTGTTTTGATGGAAGGGCGCACCATCAACGGCATCATGCAGGGCGGTGAACGCTTCACCACCTACAGCCCCGAAACCGACAACCGCTCGCTGGTCGGCGATCTGCTCAATAACAACGTTGCGATTGAAGCCAAGCCACCCGAGCAACAGAGCTTCTTGATGCAGGTGTTCATCTCCTGGTTCCCGATGTTGTTGCTGATCGGCGTGTGGGTATTCTTCATGCGGCAGATGCAGGGCGGCGGCGGTGGACGCGGCGCCATGTCGTTTGGCAAGAGCCGTGCGCGGCTGCTGACCGAAGATCAGGTGCGTGCCACCTTTGCCGATGTCGCGGGTGTCGAAGAAGCCAAAGACGAAGTCAGCGAACTGGTCGAATTTTTGCGCGATCCGGGCAAGTTCCAAAAATTGGGCGGTAAAATTCCGCGTGGCGTGTTGCTGGTCGGCGCGCCCGGTACTGGCAAAACATTACTGGCAAGAGCGATCGCCGGCGAAGCCAAGGTGCCGTTCTTTACCATTTCGGGTTCGGATTTCGTGGAAATGTTCGTCGGCGTCGGCGCCTCGCGCGTGCGCGATATGTTCGAGCAAGCCAAGAAACAAGCGCCGTGTATCATCTTTATCGATGAAATCGACGCCGTCGGTCGGCATCGCGGTGCCGGTTTGGGTGGTGGGCACGACGAACGCGAACAGACGCTGAATCAATTGCTGGTGGAAATGGACGGCTTCGAAGGCAACGAAGGCGTGATCGTGATCGCGGCAACCAATCGCCCCGACGTACTCGATCCCGCGTTGCTGCGTCCGGGTCGTTTTGACCGGCAGGTGGTAGTGCCCTTGCCCGACTTGCGCGGCCGCGAACAGATTTTGAAAGTGCATATGCGCAAAGTTCCTGTCGGCGATAACGTTAAAGCCGCGATCATCGCGCGCGGCACGCCAGGGTTTTCCGGTGCCGATCTGGCAAATCTGGTCAACGAAGCCGCGCTGTTCGCGGCGCGCGGCAACAAACGCATGGTGGACATGGAGGACTTTGAACGCGCCAAAGACAAAATCATGATGGGCGCCGAACGCCGCTCCATGGTGATGAACGAGCAGGAGCGGCGTCTGACCGCATACCATGAAGCCGGGCACGCCATCGTCGGTCGCACCGTACCGTCGCACGACCCGGTGTACAAGGTTTCCATCATCCCGCGTGGCCGCGCCTTGGGCGTCACCATGTTTCTGCCGCTGGAAGACCGTTACAGCTACAGCAAGGAACGTTTGGAAAGCCAGATCTCCAGCCTGTTCGGCGGGCGTATTGCCGAAGAGCTGATTTTCGGCGCGCAAAATGTTACGACTGGCGCATCCAACGATATCCAGCGCACCACCGACTTGGCGCGCAACATGGTCACCAAGTGGGGCCTGTCGGAGAAACTCGGACCGTTGACGTACAGCGAAGAAGACGGCGAAGTGTTTCTGGGGCATTCGGTTACCAAACATAAAAATGTTTCCGAAGAAACTGCGCATACCATTGACGCAGAAGTGCGCCTGATTATCGACAGAAATTACAAACGCGCGAAAGAAATTCTGGTGGCCAACACCGACAAGCTGCACACCATGGCTGAAGCATTGATGAAGTACGAAACCATCGACGCCGAACAGATCAACGACATTATGTCGAACAAACCCCCGCGCCCGCCGCAAGGCTGGAACGACGACCATCATGTGGGTGGCGAACCTGCGGCTGTTGCGGAACGCGAAAGCAAACCGGTGAGTGAAAAAGACGGCACGATTGGCGGCCCGGCAGGGCAGCACTAGGTAGATGAGAGCGTGGGGTTGTGCATGTTCTTAATGTGATGTGAGTAATATCGATCTAACCCGGCCCCAAATTATGGGCATCCTCAACGTGACCCCCGACTCCTTTTCGGACGGGGGTCATTTTTTTTCCGTGGATGCCGCATTACAGCGTGCGCTGACCATGCAGGAGGAAGGCGCTTCCATTATCGACGTGGGCGGAGAATCTACGCGGCCGGGTGCAGCAACCGTGGGTGCGCAGGAGGAAATCGACCGTGTTGTGCCGGTAATCGAAGCACTGCGCAGTAAACTTTCTATCCCGATATCCATTGATACCCGTAAGCCCGAGGTGATGCGTGCGGCGTTGGCGGCTGGCGCGGGATTCATCAATGACGTAACCGCGTTGCGCACCCCGGAAGCAATGCATATTGCAGCGCAGGCACGTGTACCCGTATGTTTGATGCATATGCTGGGTGAGCCGCACAGTATGCAAGGCAATCCTGTTTACCAGGACGTGGTCGGCGAGGTGAAAGCGTTCCTTGCGCAGCGTATTGCGGATTGTGTTGCCGCCGGAATTGCGCGCGACCGCTTGGTCATTGATCCGGGTTTCGGCTTTGGTAAAACCCTGCAACATAATCTCACCTTGCTGCGCCGACTCGATGAATTCAGCGCGTTGGGCGTTCCGTTATTGATCGGCGTGTCACGCAAGTCGATGATAGGTGCCTTGCTCGGTGAATCGGCCCCACAGCAACGTGTGTTCGCGAGTGTGGCATTGGCCATGTATGCGCTGAATAAAGGCGCCATGCTGATTCGCACCCACGATGTGCGCGCGACCAGCGATGTGGTAAAAATGCACGCCGCACTGAGTGGGTTTTAAATCAGAATCGTACTTGTTCGTTGTTATGCAGCTACAAGAGCATGGGACTCCATGACATGAAAATAGCGATACTCGGGGCAGGTGTTGCGGGCGTCAGTGCTGCTATCGCACTCAAGCAACAGGGATTCGACGTCGATGTCTACGAACGGCACGCGTCTGCAGCAACGATAGGTGCGGGTATTGTCGTCTGGCCGAACGCGGCGTATGTACTCGAACAGCTCGGAGTATTAGAAAAAATCAAGACCGTGTCAGGTTGCCCAACGCAGATGCGTAGACGATCCAGCACGGACGAAGACTTGGGCGCGATTGATATTGAAATGCTCAATAGTCAGATGGGCTATCCCAGCCTCTCCATTCTCAGGGGCGATTTTCAGAACATTCTGATATCCAAATTGGAATCATTAGGCGTTGCCATTGAGTATGCCCATACGGTTACCGGCATTGAAACCAATCATGCCGATCAAGTGGAAGTTCATTTCCAGAATGGATCAAAGATTCACGCGGACATCGCGATCGGGGCGGATGGCCGCATGGCTTCTTATGCCCGTCAGTATGTGCATGGCGACAACGCGCCTGTTTATCAGAAATTTATAAACTGGATCGGCGTCTATGAGTCCGCAGAAGAAACTTTTCAGGAAATCGCGGTGGCGGATTACTGGGGCGTAGGCGAACGGTTTGGGATGGTTCCCGTTACAAAACACAAAGCCTATTGGGCCGGGGGCGTCGCCTGCGCCGATCTTGGTCCAAGAAATCCGGATGAATATAAACGCGAGCTGACGGCAATTTTTTCGGCCTGGCCGCAACCGGTTCAAATGATGATTGACCACACGCCGGTCGAACGCATCAACAAAATTTACGTGCATGACCACAATCCGATCCAGACATGGCACAAACACAACCTGATCGTGATCGGCGATGCTGCTCATGCCCCGTTGCCAACCTCCGGCCAGGGCGCTTGTCAGGCACTGGAAGATGCCTGGCATCTTGCCCATTGTTTGCGGGAAAACCCGCACGATATACAGCGGGCTTTTGTTGAATTCACCGCGATAAGATTTGAAAAAACCGCCAACATTATTATGGCGGCACGGGGCTTTGCCGCGTCGCTGTTCAATCGCGATGAAAAATTCTGTAGGGCAAGAAACGAAAACAGCAGGAACACCAATTTTGCCAAAGTGGCCGCTGCCATGTCCCAAAGCTGGGGCCAACACTTGCCACTCCATTTGGCGCAGTGACCAATGACGGAGATTCAAGAATGAAAAAAAAATATTTTGGCACCGACGGCATTCGTGGACGAGTTGGCGAAGAACCTATCACACCGGAATTCATGTTGAAGCTCGGTTGGGCGGCGGGGCGGGTGTTGAGTCGTCAAGGCAAAGGCAAAGTGCTTATCGGGAAAGATACGCGCATTTCGGGCTATATGTTTGAGTCGGCGTTACAGGCCGGGTTATCGGCTGCAGGTGTTGACGTTTTGCTGCTGGGCCCGATGCCGACGCCCGCTATCGCTTACCTCACGCGCACCTTTCACGCACAGGCGGGTATTGTCATCAGTGCGTCGCACAATCCTTACTACGATAACGGCATCAAGTTTTTTTCGGATCAAGGCAGTAAATTGTCCGACGAAATCGAACTTGCCATCGAAGGGCAATTGCAAAAACCGATGGTTACCGTCGAGTCCGCCCAACTGGGCAAGGCCAAACGCGTTGATGACGCCGGTGGTCGCTACATCGAATTTTGCAAAAGCACCATCCCGTTACAGATGACGTTTCGTGGCATGCGCATCGTGGTTGATGCTGCGCATGGAGCAACCTATCACGTCGCACCGAATGTGTTTCGCGAATTGGGCGCGGAAGTCATCACGGTCGGCGTCGAACCCGATGGCCTCAATATCAATGACGGCGTCGGCTCCACCTATCCGCAGTTTTTACAAAGCCAGGTACTCCACTATCGCGCGGACCTCGGCATTGCGCTCGACGGTGACGGTGATCGCGTGATGATGGTCGATCACAAGGGCGAAGTGTTGGACGGCGACGAGCTGTTGTTTATCATTGCCCGCTCGCGCAAAAGCCAAGACCGGTTAAGCGGCGCCGTGGTCGGCACGGTGATGAGCAATCTTGGTTTGGAACACGCATTGCGTGACATCGGCGTGGGTTTTAAGCGCGCGGCGGTCGGCGACCGTTATGTGCTTGAAATGTTGCGGCAGGAAAACTGGGTGCTGGGCGGTGAGTCGTCCGGCCATATTATTTGCCTGGACAAAACCACCACGGGTGACGGTACGGTGTCCGCGCTGCAAGTCCTGGCGGCCATCGTACAGAGCGGCCGTACGTTGCATGACCTGAAATCCGGCATGAAGAAATATCCGCAGGTGCTGGTTAACGTAAAAATGGATAAAAAATTCGATGTCGTCAACAACGAACCGATTCGCAAGGCCGTGCGTGATGCTGAAGTGCGCCTGGCCGATACCGGTCGGGTTCTGTTGCGGCCCTCCGGCACCGAGCCGCTGGTGCGCGTAATGGTCGAAGGTCAGGACCAACAACAAGTTCAATCGCTTGCGCAAGACATCGCATCGGCTGTGACACACGCTATGAAGGCGGTTTAGTTACTATCCAATGCCCATTTATCACCATCCCAGGATCAGCTCCATGAGTTACGAACACATTAAGATTCCCGCACACGGCTCTAAAATTACAGTAAATAAAAATCGGTCTTTGATCGTGCCGGATAACCCGATCATTCCGTTCATCGAAGGCGACGGCATCGGTGTTGACATTACGCCGGTGATGAAAAAAGTAACCGATGCCGCAATTGCGAAGGCTTACGGTGGCCGAAAAAAAATCGCCTGGATGGAAATTTTTGCCGGTGAAAAATCCCTGGCGACGTACGGGAACAACACCTGGTTGCCGGCGGAGACGCTGGCAGCGGTCAAAGAATTTGTGGTCTCGATCAAGGGTCCACTCACCACGCCTGTGGGCGGCGGTATTCGTTCCTTAAACGTCACGTTGCGGCAGGAGCTGGACCTTTACGTCTGCTTGCGGCCGGTGCGTTATTACGCCGGTACGCCCAGTCCGTTAAAGCAGCCGGAGAAAACCGACATGGTGATTTTTCGCGAAAATTCCGAAGACATCTACGCCGGTATCGAGTGGGCGGCGGAGTCGCCGGAGGCGCGTAAGGTGATCGATTTTTTACAAAAAGAAATGGGCGTGAAAAAAATCCGCTTCCCGGCCACATCGGGAATCGGTATCAAGCCGGTATCGCGAGAGGGCACCGAGCGGCTGGTGCGTCGCGCTCTTCAATATGCGATTGATAATAACAAGCCCTCCGTGACCCTGGTGCATAAAGGCAACATCATGAAATTCACCGAGGGCGCATTCAAGGCGTGGGGTTACGATCTGGCCAGGCGTGAGTTTGGCGCACGCGAAATTGACGCCGGGCCGTGGTGCCGACTGCGCAACCCAAATACCGGTCAGGATATCGTCATTAAGGACGTGATCGCCGATGCTTTTTTACAGCAGATCGTGCTGCGCCCGGAGGAGTACAGCGTGATTGCGACGTTGAATCTCAATGGCGATTATATTTCCGATGCGCTGGCCGCCCAGGTCGGAGGTATTGGTATCGCGCCCGGCGCCAATCTCTCTGACAGTGTAGCCATGTTTGAGGCGACGCACGGCACCGCGCCGAAATACGCAGGCCAGGACAAAGTGAATCCCGGTTCGCTGATTCTGTCGGCGGAAATGATGCTGCGCCACCTCGGCTGGACCGGGGCAGCGGATCTGGTTATTCAAGGCATGTCGAACGCGATCCGCGCCAAAACCGTCACCTACGATCTCGCACGCCTACTCGACGGCGCAACCGAGGTGAGTTGCTCAGCCTTTGGCGACGCAGTGATCGCCCACATGTGAGCAATCACGCGTCGATTTACATTATGAGCCTGTTCAAAATCTACTACGCGGCTGTGATCCGGGGCCGTACGGTGCTCGGAATCCTCATTTACTCCATGTAAACTCCGGTTCCTCCGCTCCGTTCGACCCCGGCTGACAGCCGCTCGCTACGATCTTGAACAGGCTCTAAGGCATTAATTACTTTGTTTGTTTTGGTCGGTTTTCAAGCGTATCTGAACCGCGTGCAGCCCTTTGGGCCCCGTGGTCAGCTCGAATTCGACGGGCTGCCCACGTTTTAACGTTCGGTAGCCCTCCATTTCAATCGACGAGAAATGCGCGAAAATGTCTTCGGCACTGTCGTTTCCGCTGATGAATCCGTAACCCTTTGCACTATTGAACCACTTTACGACGCCTGTTGGCATAAATGACACAGCCTCCTTGATAACCACGTTAGTAACTCACCTGTTTTTGTTTTTTGAAGAGTCATCATAAATCCCGCGGTTTGGGATGCTGCGTCTTGCAACTGCGTGAAAGACACTCCCGATTCGCCGACAAATTAAAAACACGAGCTCTTACTACCATTAGTCATAGCACATTATTTCGAGAGTTGAAGTATTCATATAACAGCCGCATATAGTGTGGCTTGATTGAGTACTGGCAAATATGTGAGATTAAGCGAATCGCATACAATCACTGTGTGCGGCACACAAAATGTAAATGAGTGGCAAGGTGGAGTGTGGTGATCGGTCTATGACAAAGCAAAATCAGCCGGAGCGTAATGATTCACTCACTGTACAAGAGGCGAAGCCGCGCCTTAAACACCCGCCTTTGTTTAAAGTCGTCTTGTTAAACGACGACTACACCCCTATGGAGTTCGTTGTGCATGTGCTGGAGCAGTTTTTTGCGATGAGTCGTGAGAAGGCTACCCAGATCATGCTGCACGTGCACACGCAGGGGAAAGGCATCTGCGGCGTGTTTACACGCGAGGTTGCCGAAACCAAAGTGGTGCAGGTCAACGAATATTCACGTAAACACCAGCATCCTTTACTCTGTACCATGGAAGCCGCCTAACGGGTTTGGAGTGTCATCATGCTAAGCAAAGAACTCGAAGTCACATTAAATACCGCATTTAAAAACGCGCGTGAACGCCGTCACGAATTCATGACGGTCGAGCATTTGTTGTTGTCGTTGCTCGACAATGCCGCCGCGATAGCCGTACTGAAAGCTTGCGGGTCGGAGATTGACAAATTACGCAAAGAGCTGGCTGCTTTTCTCGAAGAGACCACGCCACTGTTGCCGGAGGGTAGCGGCCGTGAAATCCAGCCGACCTTGGGCTTCCAGCGTGTGTTGCAGCGCGCGGTGTTTCAGGTGCAATCGTCGGGGAAAAAAGAAGTGACCGGTGCGAATGTTCTGGCGGCAATTTTCAGCGAGCAGGAATCCCAGGCGGTTTATTTTCTGAACAAACAGCAGGTGTCGCGGCTCGATGTGGTGAATTACATCGCGCATGGTATTTCCAAGATTCAGGAATCGGAAGGTGGCGGCGATGTCTCGGGCGCACCCGGCAGCGAAGAGGAAGCACCGGCGGAAGCACCGGGCCGCACCCCGCTGGAACTCTATGCACAGAACCTCAACGATCTGGCGCGCCAAGGCAAAATCGATCCGTTAATCGGCCGCAAAGACGAAGTCGAGCGCACCGTGCAGATTTTATGTCGGCGGCGCAAGAATAATCCCTTGTTCGTCGGTGAGGCCGGCGTGGGCAAAACCGCCATCGCCGAAGGTCTGGCGAAAAAAATCGTTGACGATGAAGTGCCCGAGATATTGAAGAGTTGCACGATTTATTCATTGGATTTAGGCGCGTTACTGGCCGGTACGAAATACCGGGGTGATTTTGAAAAACGCTTCAAGGCGGTCATGTCGCAACTCACGCGCGAACCCGGCGCGATCCTGTTTATCGACGAAATCCATACCATCATCGGCGCGGGCGCTGCATCCGGCGGTGCGATGGATGCATCCAATCTGATCAAGCCAGCACTCGCGTCAGGCCAGATCAAATGCATTGGCTCGACAACCTACCAGGAATATCGCGGCATTTTTGAAAAAGATCGTGCCCTGGCACGTCGCTTCCAGAAAATCGACGTCTCCGAACCGAGCGTGGAAGAGAGCGTGCAAATTCTCGAAGGATTGAAATCACGCTTTGAAGAGCATCACGATGTGAAATACACGCATGCGGCCTTGCGCGGTGCGGCGGAACTGTCGGCGCGTTATATCAACGACCGGCATCTGCCCGACAAGGCGATTGACGTCATCGACGAAGCCGGTGCGAATCAACGCTTGCAGACGGCGTCGAAGCGCAAGAAAGTTATCGGGCTGCGCGAGATCGAAAACATCGTCGCGAAAATCGCGCGTATTCCGCCCAAGAGTGTCTCGAAGTCCGACAAGGAAGTATTGGCGACGCTTGACCGCGATTTGAAGATGGTGATCTTTGGTCAAGACGAAGCGGTTGATACGCTGGTAATGAGCATCAAAATGGCGCGTTCCGGATTGGGCAATCTGCAAAAGCCCATCGGCTCGTTCCTGTTCGCCGGGCCCACCGGTGTGGGTAAAACCGAATTGACGCGGCAGTTGGCGAAGTTCATGGGCATTGAGCTGGTGCGTTTCGACATGTCCGAATACATGGAGCGACATACCGTGTCGCGACTGATTGGCGCGCCGCCCGGCTACGTCGGTTTTGATCAAGGTGGCTTGTTGACCGAAGCCATTACCAAACAGCCGCACGTCGTTCTGTTGCTGGATGAAATTGAAAAAGCGCATCCCGATGTTTTCAATTTGCTGTTGCAAGTGATGGATCACGGCACGCTCACCGACAACAACGGGCGCAAAGCTGATTTTCGCAACGTGGTTTTAGTGATGACCACCAATGCCGGTGCGGATCGTGTGAGCCGCGCCTCGGTGGGTTTCAAGCATCAGGATCACGCCACCGACAGTATTGAAGCGATCAAGCGCATGTTTACGCCGGAATTCCGTAATCGTCTCGATGCCATCGTGCAGTTTCGCGCCCTGCTGCCGCAGCACATCGGGCATGTGGTGGATAAGTTCATTATTGAACTGGAAGGCCAACTCGAAGAAAAACGCGTTACGTTGCAAGCCGACGATTTGGCGCGCGCGTGGCTGGCGGAGCGCGGCTACGATCCCAACATGGGCGCGCGCCCGATGGCGCGCCTGATTCAGGACACGATCCGTCGGCCGTTGGCGGATGAGCTGTTGTTCGGAAAATTGGCCAACGGTGGCCATGTTATGGTCAGTGTGAAGGACGATAAGCTGGTGTTTGAAATCACCGGCGGCAACGTCGAAACCGCCAGCGAGAACAATCAGGAAAAGATGACCTGAGGCGGACGGGTTTTTACTTAGCGCGAAAAATAATGCGGCCTTTGCTAAGATCGTACGGTGTGATTTCCACCGTGACTTTATCGCCGGTCAGGATGCGAATGTAGTTCTTGCGCATTTTGCCGGAGATATGCGCTGTCACGATATGATCGTTGTCGAGGCGCACGCGAAACATGGTATTGGGCAACGTTTCGGTTACCGTACCTTCCATTTCAATATGATCTTCTTTTGCCATCCCACCATCCGAATCTGCGGCTATGTTTAGAGCCTGTTCAAGAACTCCCTGAAGGGCGCATTGCGGCGTTAAAATCGAACTCAGAATGCTCACATACTTACGTGTATGCTCCGCTTCTTCGTTCGATTTTGCCTTGCACTGCATCCCTTCAGGGAATTCTTGAACAGGCTCTTAGGGCGCACATAGTGCCCTAAAGACGGGTATTTTTCAAAGCCTTATCGCAGTGTGCGCCAATAACAACGCCGCACGACCCGGTGATCGGCGGCGTTGGAATGGAATTTTGTAATCGCTAACTCGCGAGAGTTTGCCGCCAGGGTGTTTCCGACCAGGTAACGATGGGCAGCGCGTTTTTGGAGCTGATGACGATTTCCATGCCCAACAGCTGCACGATGGACTCCAGGTCGTCCGGGTCAAAAATTTCCTGCTTCAGGCATTCAAGGTGTGTGTAATTCATGCACAGCAGGTTCGGGCTGAATCCATGTTCGTGTTCGAACTCGTTAGCGATCTGGTAGATAAAGCTCAACATGGCGAGTTCCTCTGATGTTTTTAGGTAACCCGATCCGTGTCTGATAGCGGTACGGAAAGAGCTTTACTGGCCTGCTTGATTTCTTATCGGCCCAGCCAGAAGTATTCTTGATTCGAGATCGCCGTTTTGCGATCCGGGTCAAAGAACTCTGAATTGGATAGGGAAGGGGCGGGATTGAAACGCGTTTAATTACAGATCGTACCAACGGCCATTGCGATAAATTTCCAGCGGGTGGAAGTTCGCCTTGTAATTCATTTTATCGGACTCGGCGATCCAGTAGCCGAGATAGACAAACGGCAGGTTCAAGCGTGCGGCTTCGCTGATTTGCCACAGCACTGCATAGGTACCCAAGCTGCGTTCCGCCTGGTCCGGATCGAAAAACGTATAGACGGCGGACAACCCGTTTTGCAAATGATCTACGGCCGCGACAGCCAGTAGGTCGGCGCCGCAACGAAATTCGTACAGCCAGGTTTCGCCCCAGCGGCAGCCGAAAAATAACAAGTATTGCTCGGGACAGTAGTGCTCCATGCCGCCGCCAGGGTGGCGTTGAGCAACATAGCGCTGGTAAAGCTGGTAGTGCTCGTCGTTGGCGGCGGCGGCTACGCGCTGCACCGTGATATCCGCATTGCGTTGCCAGGTGCGTCGCTGGCTGCGGTGCGCACGAAAACGCGCCACCGGTATACGCGCCGGTACGCAGGCGTTGCAATTAGGACAGTACGGCACATACACGTGATCGCCGCTGCGTCGAAAGCCATAGTCAACCAGGGTGCTGTAGAGCGCTTTGGACATTCCGGCGAATGGATCGGCAAACACCGTGACGGCAGTGTGGTCGGGCAAATAATTGCACGGCGACGGCATGGTGATATAAAAAGCAAGCTTGGATTCGGGTGAATGCAGCATGGGTTTACCGGTATAGCGAAGCGATGGCGTCGGTATCCATCGACCACGGTATGCGCATGGGTGGGATATGACAGCTGCGTTGCAGGATGCCGATGAATTCCTTCCGGCGAATGTCCTCAGAACCCAGGCTGCGCAAATGATCGGACTGAATCTGACAGTCGATCACCGTGAAGTCCCACGCGGCGAGCTGGTGCACCAGATAGATGAAGGCGACCTTGGATGCATTGGTCATGCGGCTGAACATGGATTCACCGAAGTACACCTTGCCCAGCGCCACGCCGTACAAACCGCCGACCAGCTTCCCATCGTGCCAAGCCTCGACAGAATGGGCCAAGCCGATGCCGTGCAAATGGCAATACGCTTCGATAATTTCCGGTGTGATCCACGTGCCTTGGCTGTTCGGGCGGGCTTCCGCGCACGCCTGGATCACGTCGCGGAACGCGCGGTCGACGGTAATCTGAAAACGTCCGGCACGGATTTCCTTGCGCATGCTGCGCGACACTTTGATATGTGCAGGAAACAACACGGCGCGCGGGTCGGGGGACCACCATAAAATCGGCTGACCCTGACTGTACCAAGGGAAAATCCCTTGAGTGTAGGCGGCGAGTAACCGGCGTGGTGTGAGGCTGCCGCCAGCGGCCAGCAAGCCGTTGGGTTCCTTGAGCGCCAGCGACACGTCGGGAAACTGCACGCGGGTGTCGCCGGGTTCAATCCAGAAGGGTCCGATGCCGGTCATAGAAGCCAAGTATAGCGTAGCGGCAAGTGCTATCCATGCAAACCGCCTCTGAATCGCGATCACCTCCTCAGTTATTTATTGCCAGACAAGCAGGCAATATTCACGCACACGGGTATTGACGCCACGTTGACGTATGGTGCAAAAGATAGAGTCTTGAAAAACGGTTAAGAGGCAAACACATGCGTAGTCCAACCCATCGAACCGCGATATTCGTGAGCGGCCTGTTGTCGATCTTCGCGCTGGCGTCGTGCAGCTCCAGTGGCGGCGATGACAAAACAAATAACGACCCACAGAAATTCACCGTGGGCGGCACGCTCAGTGGGCTGACCGGCACGGTTGTTTTGCAGAATAACGGCACGGATAATCTGACGCGCACCGTCGATGGAGCATTCACTTTCGCGACCGCACTTGCCAGTGGCGCGGCGTATAACGTGACCGTGTCGAGCCAGCCTACGGGTCAAACCTGCACGGTGAGCAACGGTGGCGGGACGATAAATACGGCCAATATCACAAACATCACGGTGACCTGTGTGAACGACCCGACCTATTCTCTGAGCGGCAGCATCACCGGGGCCGCGAACAGTGTTGTCGACAGCGATGTGAATGATCCCAATGTTCCCTATGTGTCGAATGACTCGATCACTAACCCACAGCCGCTGGGCAATCCGGCCGTTGTCGGTGGTTTTGCCAGTAACGTCGGAACGGGTGTGGTGGGGGATCGTTTCGAGATCTACCCCGACAAAAGTGATTTTTTTTCGGTGAAGGTTGCCGCCGGTCAATTCATCAATCTGTACATGGGCACAGATCCATCAGTGGCCGATTTGGACCTTTATCTTTACAACGGCGCCGGAGATACCATGCCGGTTTCGTCCTTGGGTACCGGTAGTACCGAGTCGATTACAGTGGCAACTGCCGGTACTTACATCGTTCGGGTATTTGCAGCAAGGGGTATTTCGAATTACACACTGTCTATCGGTGCTGCGCCATTGTCGGCGACAGTGCACGATCTGAACACCGCGTCCGAATTCGTTCCCGGCGAGGTTGTCGTGCGCTTCAAAGACACCTTGCTGCCGACCAATGCATCCGCAGAAAGTCTGCAAGCGCGTGCGGCGGCGATCGGAATGCTGGCCAAGGCGGGCGGCCCCAATCGAGCGATGTTATTCAGTTTGGGCGCGGGCGCTACGCGCGCCCAGGCATTGGCTGGGCTTGGAATTGCCACGAGTGCCACACAGGACTTGGTTGCCAAAGCCGCAACCCCGGTGTTGAAGAATAAACTTGAAACCTTGCTCGCGGTGAAGGCGTTGCGCGCACGCGCCGACGTCGCCAGCGCCGATCTCAACTACATCCGCCGGGCGCAGCGCACGCCGAACGACGTGTCTTACAAGTATCAGTGGCACTATCCGTTGATCAATCTGCCGCAAGCCTGGGATGTCACGACCGGCTCCGCAAACGTGGTGGTGGCGGTGATCGACACGGGCGTATTCATGGCACACCCGGATTTGTCACCCAACCTCACTACCACGGGATATGACTTCATTTCCAATGCTGCGAATGCCCTCGACGGTAACGGTATCGACAACAATCCGGACGACCCGGGCGATGCAGCGGTAGCCGGTCAGAGTTCGTGGCACGGTACACACGTCGCCGGTACGGTGGCAGCCGCGAGTAACAACAGCATCGGTGTTGCGGGCGTAGCGTGGTTAAGCAAGATCATGCCGTTGCGTGTACTGGGTCAGGGGGGTGGCACGGGTTACGACATTATGCAGGCGGTGCTTTATGCCGCTGGGTTGCCCAACGATTCCGGCACCGTGCCCGCCCAGAAAGCGGACATTATCAATTTGAGCCTGGGCGGCTTCGGTAGCTCTCAGACTGAACAGAATGTGTATACGGCGGCGCGTACTGCGGGCGTCATCATCATTGCGGCAGCGGGCAACGATAACAAGAGCGACTTATTCTATCCCGCGTCGTACGACGGCGTGGTTTCGGTGAGTGCTGTCGATATGAACAAGGTAAAGGCGCCGTATTCCAATTTCGGTACGAAAATCGACCTCGCCGCACCCGGCGGGAATACCGGTGTTGATCTTAACGGCGACGGGTTGCCCGACGGCGTGCTCAGTACGCTGGTCAATGATTCATCAGGCGCGCGTGTGGCAGCGCTCAATATTTATCAAGGCACGTCGATGGCGGCGCCGCACGTGGCGGGGGTTGCCGCGCTGATGGCTTCCGTGCGCAAAACAGCGGGCTCAACGCTGACACCCGCTGAGTTCGATACATTTATTTCCAGCGGCACCATTGTTAACGACATCGGTGCTGCGGGTCGTGACAATTTCTATGGCTACGGGTTGATTGATGCCTTCAAGGCAGTGCAGGCGGCGAGTGCCGTAGGTGTCACCGCGTTGGACGTAAACCCGACGACGTTGAATTTCGGCACGCTCGCCATCACGGCCAGCAGTCCGCTGACGGTGAGCAAGACAGGTCCCGGCTCCCTGAGCGTGACCGCAGTGAGCACCAGCGCACCCTGGCTCACCGTGGCCGAAACGGCTGTCGATGGATCAAAACTTGGCACGTACACCGCCACCGTGACCAAAGGGACGCTGGCTGATGGTGCGTATTCCGGAACCATCACGTTTACCACCAGCACGGCGGTGACGGTCAGCGTGGGGGTATCGATGCGCATCGGTGCGCCGGTGGGCGCGAACGCCAATGTCGGATATCTCTACGTTCTACTGTTGGATGTCGCGACATTCGATACGTTTGATACCCTCGGGGTGGCGGGCAGCAACGGCATATATAACTACAGTTTCAGCGGCATTGCGCCGGGTACGTACTACATCGTGGCGGGCTCTGACATGAACAATGACGGTTTTGTTTGTGACGAGGGGGAGGCCTGCGGCGCATTTCCAACCTTGACGCCGGTCAGCAAGATTACGGTGAACAGCAACCTCACCGGCATAAACTTCGATGCCGGATTCAGTTCCAGCATCGGCGCTACTATCGCGCTTGCCGGCGCACAGTCCGCGTTGAAATTTTCGCGGCGCTTGCAAAAACAGGCGGCTCTTCGCTGATATGACGCGTACCCGATCACTCGTTGAAACTTTCGTGTGTGGAGTGATGGTGAGCGCCTGTACCGGTCCAAGCGGTTTGTCGCGTGTGGTGCCGGTTGAGATCGTATATTCAAATCTTCAGTGTCGTGGCACGCCTACGCCCTCATTGGCGCGAATCAGCGATACAAAGGTGCTGGACCGTTTGATCGGTAGCGAATGGGCAACAGAATTTGGCACAGCGACAAGCCCGCGCGCTGAATTCCCCGCACCCGGTACGGCATGGTTGCTCAGCGTCGATATGGGCGAGCGCCCAAGTGCGGGTTACGCGCTTAGCGTGCAGCGCGCGGAAGTTGCAGCAGGCGTGCTGACGCTTCATGCCGATTGGCAAGAGCCGTCGCCGGAGGCGCTAACTTCGCAAGTCATGACACATCCGTGTGTTGTTGTTCGCGTGCCTGCGCTTGAGGTCAAAAAGATACGCGTAGCCGATCAAGCAGGACGTGTGCGCCTGTCATCCGATTAGATATTCACCGTAACCGCGTGGTCTTGATTGAACGGCAGGTGGGTATTGAGTTCTTGCATGTAGTGATCGACGGCGCTGCGCTCGCGACGCACAAAGTCGCCGATGGCGCTGGCAAACGTGGGGTTGGCCAGCCAGTGCGCCGACCAGGTGAGCGTGGGTACAAAGCCACGGCCGACTTTGTGTTCGCCTTGTGCGCCGGGTTCGAAGCGTTTTAGTCCGTGGCGGATGCAGTATTCGATGCCCTGGTAGTAGCACGCTTCGAAATGCAGGCTGTGAAATTGCGCATCGCAACCCCAGTGACGCCCGTACAGCGTGTCGTCACTGCGCAGGCAAAACGCACCGGCGACATAGCGGCCTTGATGTTTTGCCAGCACCAGCACCACTTGGTCGGGCAACGCTGCGCCCAGTTCGCGAAAAAAATCCATGCTCAGTGTCGGCATGCCGCCGAGGCGGTCGAAGGTTGAAGTATAGAAGCGGTGATAGGCCTCCCATTGCGCGTCGTTCGCATCTGAGCCGTGTACCACTTCCAGTTCCACGCCCGCCTCCTGCACGTGGCGGCGTTCGCGTTTTAATTTCTTGCGTTTCTCGGCGGTAAACGTGGACAGATAATCCGCGAAGTCGCGGTAGCCATTGTTGGTCCAATGAAACTGATAACCGGCGCGGCGCAGGGTTCCGTGTGCCTCGAGTTGACACATTTCCGCTTCGGTCGGAAACAGGATGTGCACCGACGACGCGTCAATCTGCCGCGCGTGATTTTGCGCGGCGTCGAGCAAGGTTTTGACATGACGTGGGTCGGACACCAGCAAGCGGGTTCCGGTCGCGGGCGAGTAGGGCACCGACACCACCAGCTTCGGGAAATACCGCAAGCCCTGCCGTTCGTAGGCCTGCGCCCAGGAGAAATCGAACACGAATTCGCCGTAGGTATTATTTTTCAGGTACATCGGCATCGCGGCGACCAGACGGTCGCCGTCCCACACGCCCACATGTTGCGGAAGCCAGCCGTAGGGCAGCAGGCAATCGCCATGTTCCAGCGCGGCTAAAAATTCGTGGCGGATAAACGGATTGTTGTCGGGCAGCAGCGCGTTCCACTGCGCGCGGGGAAACTCGTCCAGGCGGGTAACGATGCGCGTCTGCATAGGTGAGTTCCCCAGCGCCGTTCCAGCTTATTTCTTTACGATATTGTCCAGGTAACGCTCGGCGTCGAGCGCGGCCATGCAGCCGGAACCCGCCGAAGTGATCGCCTGACGATAAATATGATCCGCGACATCACCGGCGGCAAAAACCCCCGGCACGCTGGTGGCGGTCGCGTTACCGCTGCTGCCGCTGCTCACTTTGAGATAGCCGTGGTTCATGTCGAGCTGGCCTTCAAAAATTCCGGTGTTGGGTGCGTGGCCGATGGCGATGAACACCCCGTGCACGGCCAGATTTTTGGTTTTGCCATCGGTGACATTTTTCAAGCGCAGGCCGGTCACACCGCTGTGGTCGCCGAGCACTTCGTCCAGGCCGGTGTTCCACTCAATCGTGGCTTTGCCCGCCTGTTCTTTTTCGAGCAGCTTGTTGATGAGAATTTTTTCCGCCTTGAATTTGTCACGACGGTGCACCACGGTCACGTGCGACGCAATGTTCGACAAGTACAGCGCTTCTTCAACGGCGGTGTTGCCGCCGCCGATCACCGCCACCGCTTTGTTCTTGTAGAAAAACCCGTCGCAGGTGGCGCAGCCGGAAACGCCACGGCCCTTGAACGCCTGCTCGGAGGGGATGCCCAGATATTTCGCCGATGCGCCGGTGGCGACGATCAGCGCATCGCAGGTGTACACGGTGCCGGAATCACCGCTCAGTTGAAACGGACGCGTTTTGAAATCCACTTTGACAATGTGATCGGCGACGATCTCGGTGTTAAAGCGCTCCGCGTGTTTTTGCATGCGCTCCATCAAGGCCGGTCCCACCAAGCCTTCGACATCACCGGGCCAGTTGTCGACGTCCGTAGTCGTCATCAATTGGCCACCCTGTTCCATACCGGTAATGATCACCGGCGACAGATTCGCGCGCGCCGCGTACACGGCGGCGGTGTAGCCCGCCGGGCCGGAACCGAGAATGATCAGGCGGCAATGTCGGGTTGAGCTCATGGGTAATACTCCAGGGGGTTGTCTGAATAACAGATCGGGGCGGGCAACGCGTTCATCAATGGCGAGCGGCTATACTACTGGATAGAAAAATTACCGCAAAGGCCGCGTGCTCACCCACTAAATTTCGGTAACTTCGCTGAATATCCGCAGCGCCGGGATGCCGCGTGTAATGAACGTAGCGCGCACCTGGGAAAGTAGCGCAGCGGGCGCGGACAGATACACGTCGAAATCAGCTAAATTCTCCACATTTTCCAGTGCCTGCACCAAAACGTCATGCCCCGATCCCGCGTCGATCAAGGGCGCGTAGTGCACGTTGTCCAGCGCATCGGCGAGCGCGCGGCAGTAGTTGTGCAGGTAGTGGCCCTGCGACTCCGCCAGCCACAGCACCTGCACCGGCTGGTCGCGTTCCAGTGACAAAGTATGTTCCAGCAGGCTTTTGATTGGCGCAAAGCCGACACCGTAGGCAATGAACAGGCTGGGCCGACCGCTGTGTTCTTCAAACACGAAGCTGCCGAAGGGCCCATGCAGTTTCACGCCGTCGTTGCCGCCCAGTTGTCGCACCCGGGCAAACAACGGCGTGTCGGTTGCCGGAATATGAAATTGCAGATTCAAGCTGTCGCACGGGCAACTGGCGATCGACAGCCGCCGCGTGATGCCCATGCCAAAGTCGAGCTGCGCACGTTGCCCGGCCAAAAAGCGCAATGTGTTGGAGCGTGGCGTGCGCAGATGCAGTAGCAGCATGCCGGGCGACAGTGTTTCCAGCTTGCGCACGCGCAGGTCGATGGTTTGCAGCGCGATGTCGGCGGAACCTTCCGCTTCGCGTACCGCAAGCACCGCGTCGGTGGTTGCACTGTTGCAGCACAGCAGCAACGTGCCTTGCACGCGTTCAGCCTCGCTCAAGGTGAAATCGCTGTGACTGATTTTGGTGACGGCGCCGGAGACCACGCGCGCCAGGCATTTGCCGCAGGTGCCGGAGGCGCAGCCGTAATTCAACGCAACCCCGGCGCGCAACGCGGCTTCCAGCACCGACTCGTTGGGGCGTTGCTCGAACTCGCGTTGGCTGGGTAGCAGGTGGATTTTCATCATCGGGCCGTTAAGCAAGCAACACTGGCTATGTTATCGGTCCGGGCCGCAGAAGTCTCACTGATCACGGATGAACACGGCGGCCTAAAGTCAGGACGGGTTTGAGCCGCTACCAGCTTACCTAACGCGTGAAATGCAATTGTTTTCAGGACAAAAACCCCATGGGTAGACCTCGGCTCTGCCGTTTTATTTTCGGCGCGCTCGCCTTGTTGGCGGTGTGCACCCCCCCGGCTGCGGCGCAACAAGTGTTTAAGGTGGCGATTGTTCCACTCATGGCGCCCACGGTGGTTAACCGCAACTGGGGGCCCTTGCTCTTGCACCTGGAAAAAGTCACCGGCCATCGATTTGAGTTGCGGGTTTACGATCAATTCGCCCAGTTCGAGGGCGAGTTCAAAGACGGCATCCCCGATTTTGCTTACCTCAATCCTTATCACGCCGTGATGGCCAGGCAAGCACAGGGTTACATCCCTTTAGTGCGTGACGACAGTGAGTTGCTATCGGTGATTCTGGTGGTGCTGGCGGACAGCCCTGTTCAGAAGCTCGGTGATCTTGAAGGGCAGGCGGTCGCATTCGCTTCCCCCAATGCATTCGCGCCGCTGTATCTGCGTGCGTTACTCACGGAAAAAGAAAAAGTCACCATCCGACCCGTTTTTGTCAGCAGCCCGCAGAATGCGTTTCGCCACGTCTTGACCGGGGATGCGGCGGCAGGCGGAGGTATTTTACCGCTGCTGAAAAAGGAGCCTGCGGCGGTTCAAGACCGCTTGAAGGTGCTCTACACCACGCCCGGAGTCGCGCCGCATCCCTTCGCCGCGCACCCGCGCGTGCCCGAAGCCATTCGCCGCCAGGTGCAGCAGGCCATGCTCGATCTGGCGGGCAATCCCGAGGGAAAAAAACTGCTTGAACCGGTTTTGATGAAGCAGCCGGTCGCTGCGGAGTTTGCACGCGACTACGGGCCGCTGGAACAGCTGCACCTCGAGCGTTACATGCTGCGTTCGCCGGAGTAAATGAAAACCGCGTTGCAACGCGTTCTGTCGGGGGTGCAGCCAAGCAGTTGGCCGCACCAGATCGCATGGCTCGCGGGGATCGCGCTGGCGCTCACCTTCGTGGGCAATACCGCGTTTACCGTTGCGGAACAGATCAAGCACCAGAGACAAGGGCTGGAGTTGAAACTCGCGGCGATCGCCAACGGCATCGCCATCAGCAGCGCGCATGCGATTCTGGTGCGCGACTACATGAAGCTGGAAAATTTATTGCTGCAGACGGTGGAGTATCCAGGCATTCGTTCGATGCAGATCAGCAATCAATCGAATCTGTTGATCAGCCAGGTAGAACACCCACCCGGCCAGCCGCCGCAGGTGACCTACAACGTTGGAACGGAGGCCGCGCCGCAATCACGCGCGGTCGCGTTTATCTGGCAATACGGCGACCAGCCGCGCGGCGCGCCGTTGCTGTTGGGTCTCGACGCGACGCGACTGGTGATCTGGCAGCCGATCAATCATGGCGACCTGGGCTGGCTCAAGATCGAACTCGACACCGACGAGCTGCGTGACCAGGCGCAGAGTGTCATTCGCGTGAATTTCTACGTCGCCCTGGGCTCCATTATTGTCAGCATACTGCTGTTTTTAGGCTTCATGCGTTCCGGTGTGCGTGCGTTGCGTCAGGCCACGGATTTTGCCGAGCGACTCAATCTGGAACGTGGCAGCCAGATACCGGTGTATCAAGGCAGCCACGAGTTGCAGTCGCTGGGTGAGGCGCTGAATCACGCGTCGCAACGCCTGTACAGCCAGGAAATGGAGCTGATTACGGCGCGCCAAGCCGCCGAAGCAGCGAACAAGTCCAAGAGCGAGTTTCTCGCCAATATGAGTCACGAGATACGTACGCCGCTCACGGCCATCATCGGTTTCGGCGAAACCTTGCTGGATGCCCACTCCTCAATCGGCGAGCGCATCGACTCGATTAACTCCATTATTCGCAACGGCGTGCATCTGCAGCAGATCATCAACGACATTCTCGATCTGTCCAAGATCGAAGCCAACAAGCTGAACGTCGAGCGCATCGACATCGACTGTTTTGAATTGCTGGCGGAGATCCACGCCGTGGTGGGTATGCAGGCGAACGTCAAGGGCTTGGAGTTTGAAATTGACTATCGGTTGCCGTTGCCCGCCCGCGTCGTCACCGATCCGTTACGCCTGAAACAGATATTGATCAATTTGTGCAACAACGCCATCAAGTTTACCGAGCGCGGCAGCGTGCGGCTGGTCGTCGGTTACATTTCCACATTGCAAATGCAATTCGACGTGGTGGATACCGGCATCGGACTCACGGAGGAGCAGTGCAGCCGCCTGTTTCAGCCCTTCGAACAGGCGGATTCTTCGACCACACGCAAGTTCGGCGGCACCGGACTTGGGTTGGCGATCTCGCGCCGTCTGGCGGAAATGCTGGGCGGCACCATTACCGTGAACAGCATCCCGCAGCAAGGCAGTCGCTTCACTGTGACCGTCGATGCCGGTCCGTCGCAGCCGGGCGGGTTGCTGTTCCGCGTGCCGACCTTGTCCATAACGCCCGTGGTGCAGACGAGCGGCGTTCAGTTCGCGGGGCAGATTCTGCTGGCCGAAGACACGCTCGACAATCAACGGCTGTTCTCGCTGCACATCAAAAAAGCCGGGCCGCAAATAACCATTGTCGGCAATGGCAAGCTTGCGGTCGAGGCGGCGCTGAACAACCCTTTCGATCTGGTGCTCATGGATGTGCAAATGCCGGTGATGGACGGCATCGAGGCGGTGCAAACATTGCGACGTGCCGGATATGACAAACCGATTGTCGCGCTCACCGCCAACGCGATGAAAGAAGATCAGGAAAAGTGTTTTGCCGCCGGGTGCAATGCATTTCTTGCCAAGCCGGTAAAGAAAGAAATGTTGTTGCAAATGCTCGCGCGTTTTCTCGACACCCGGCCGCGCGTGGAAGAGAGTCAGGAGCCGATCCATTCCGGGTTATTGGACACTGAGCCGGAGATGCGTGATCTCGTGGCCCACTACGTAAAAGGGCTCCCCGGAGTATTGGAGCAGATTAATAACGCGCTGGCGCAGCGCAAATGGCTGGAGCTGAAAGCAGCCATCCACAGTCTCAAAGGCACCGGCGGCGGATTCGGTTATCCGATGTTGACGCATCTTGCGGCGCAAGCCGAATTTCAGATTGGTAAAGGAGACATTGCGGAAATTTCCGCGAGTATCGTTGAGCTCAACACCATGTGTCGTCTGATTTGTGCGGGCGGGCCGTGATTACGATGCGTGATGTTTCAAATGCGCCAGCGGCGGATTTGGCGATCCGATGTGACTCACTTGTGCGACAAAATGTCGCATTCCAACGCCGCAGGGCCGCAGATATGATCCCATCTCATAATTTAACAACTGAAAGCATTGGCACTTTGCTACGCGGGTGTCGAGCGCAACGAAGGTGATGAACATGGATATAGCGAACCGCATCTCTGCGGCAACCGGAGCAGGTTTCATGCTGTGGGCGCTCAGCGCTACAGCAGTCGGCATTGGTGAGCCCGCCCCCGCATTTAACCTTCCTGCAGTGCAGCACACCTCAACCGCGCTTGCAGATTTCTCGGGCAAAGTCGTGCTGGTGAACTTCTGGGCAAGCTGGTGCGGGCCGTGCCGCGAAGAAATTCCGGAGCTGATGAAAATACGCGCCGCACTGGCCGGCCAAGGTTTCGAGGTCATCGGCATCAATGTCGACAAAGACCGCGCCCAGGCTAACGAATTCATGCAACGTTTCGCGATTGATTTTCCGGTCGTCTTCGATGCGGAACAGAAAACCATCAACAACTACAAAGCGAAATCGATGCCGACGTCGTACCTGATCGACCGCGACGGAACGATACACAAAATCTTCCACGGTTATACTGCGCAGAAACGCGCCAGTATGGAAGCTACGATTACTGAACTGGTCCGCAGCACACCCGTGATGCAAACCGGTCGGTAAAATTTACGACAGACTCATTGCGTATTGATCGGCAGGCCGCCGTTGCCGGTGGCAAATCCGTGAATTGACTTCGCGACATTGTTCAGTAACTTCTGACGCTCATTCGCATCACTATTCAATATTGCCACATTGACATTTTCGACCCATTCGCCGTAGGCGATACCGATAACCACGTACCCTTCTGTCGTCTTCTCATTGACCTCAAATGGTTTATCGAACTGGACCTCCACGGCCTCCGGTAGGGTCAAGCCGGTGTCGTCGATATCGACCTTGGTGCGCGTGACGCAGCTACCGCCGACAACTTCGGAACAGTAGTCTGCACGCATGGCTAACATCTTGCCTTGCATGTCAGGAATATCGGGCACTGTAGTGGGGTTGTCCGCCGAGGCCGGGGCGGGTGTGGGCTTGCCGTACGAATTGCCTGCAGCACGCGCGAAAGATACGCGCATGCTGCAATATCGTCCGGGGGCGACCGAACGATCTCCGAGCGCGAGGACGAATTGGTCTTGGGTAACGATGTCGATGACATTCGGCTTGTCCAGGCTGCGACCACCTACCGGTTCGCTGCCGTGTCCCGCGTGCGCCATGGCCTTGGGGAACACGCTGTCAAATAAAATTCCCGGCAGTTGCGACACGCTTGCGCATTTCACGATGCGAACTTCATCAATGACAATATAAGCACGATAGATTGACAGCAAGTGACTGGGAGTTGCGCCATCCACGACATCATGATGCTCAATGTTCGGCCGGTCGTAGCCACGAGCATATGCATAATCGGTTAGCGCACTCGCATTGCCGCCAAGAGTGTGAGCCATCCCCGTAATATCACGAACACCGACGCCGGATCGGGCTGTTGTGAGCCGTCCTTCAAGATGGCTTTCGCCAATATGTATCACCACCCCGGAGGAATCGATTTTGTTGTCACCCGTGCCCGGGACCAGGCATCCTGCCAGCGGTATTGCTCCGGCGAGCATGGCAAGATACAAACGCTGTTGTTTAGAAGTCATATGCTGCTCCAATGCGTAATAGTGGATCTTCTTCCTGATGCCCGCGTGCGTTTTCAATGAGCGGAATTTGATAATTCATGCTCAGCACAACATCCTCGATCGCCATCCATGCCAAGCCCGGTGTCGCCATAAGGAGCATGCCGCCGGAATCGATATCCTTCACGCCGCTATATTCATCGGGGCGCTTAAAGCGGCTGTCGAGACTCAACTGCAACGCGAGGCTTTGGATCAGGGCGTACTGGACCATGCCGGTTACCAGTAGAACGTCGCCCGCTTGATACCCCTGGTAGCCATCGGTCAGCGCATGCTGAACACTGCCGCTGAGGTAGTAGAACCACGGATGACCAAAAAATCCGACCCACGCTCCGGCACTGGGAATTGTTGCTCCGGCACCGGGTTGAGCATCAATGTCGATGGCCTTGCCACCGCTTTTTTCTTTCTTTGAGGTTGGCGCGCGTAGTCCAAAACTCATGCCCCAGATGTAACGAACCGCGAAGCTGTCATCCTTGCCGATGTACCAGCGCGCGGCAAGGTCAATGTCACCGACGCCACTGCCGGTTTCTGCGGTCAGGTCGTATCGCGATACTGATTTGGTGACGAAGGGCAGACTCGCGGCGAATGTCCAAAATTCGTTGAGCGTGTAACTGAAGTTGATCGTCATCCGTTCTTCTTCGGTTTCCAGATCACGGTCCGGCGGGCCGACGGTCTCGCCGCGTTTAATGTAGTCCGCTCCCAGGCGCATGCGTCCGGCGAACGGTTTCTCCGTGCCCATTGTGGAAATGGTGGGGTCTCCCACCATACAGGTCGCACAGGCGAACACGCCGTTCGACGCGAACATCAAGGCGAGTGATACGCCAAGGACAATCCATCGATACATATTCCATACCTCAACAAAGTGCTCATCCAGGTCGCCGATTATCTTTGTGTTGTCGTCAATCGAGAATGCGGCATTTTGTCGCACCTTCGTGTCATGGCTGACCCATTGCGGGTGCTATTGAGTGAGAGTGATGTTCGGCAAAGATGATGTGCGACAAAATGCCGCATTCCAGGAGCGAGCTTACGTAACTATGATTTGCCACTCGTCTCCCCACATGGAAGGAGTTGGTTTATGAAATTCAGCAAAACGGTATTAGTTACGTCGGTAACGCTTGCTTTATCCGTATTTCAGGGCGCGCAAGCGCATACGTCATTTGTTATTGACGCGACCAGCATTCCGTTCGCGGGCAAGAGCTACACCGGGACATTGCGCGCGGGACACGGCTGTGCAGACGCTCTTGGCGCTCACTTCGACACCGAACGGATTGAGGTCGAAATCCCGGCCGGTGTCACCGCTGTCAAACCATTTGATGCGCCATGGGGAAAAGCCACAATTGAAAAAGACACGGCCGGATTGGTAACCAAACTGATCTGGACGCGATCAAATGCACTTCCCGTACTTACGGCGGATACGCACCTCTATCTCGCCACGTTCCGCGCGACCTTGCCGAATGCTCCGCTGACGAGCATTGCGTTCCGCACGGTGCAGTACTGTACCAACTACACCACCGCCTCCCCCACCCCCGTCATCACACCGTGGGAAGGCGCGGAAGCCCCAACTTTGAAGCTGGTTCCTGCACGGTTGCCGGGCTGGAATAAATACACAATCAATACCGCCATCGCCGATATTGCCGCACTCAAAGCCTATTTCAGCGACTCACACATCGTATGGTCGGGGGGCTCGGCGTGGAGTGTGAATCCGGTTACGGATGCGCTCATCACCAACAAGCTGACAACGATCCCGGCCAACCAAGAGTTCTGGGTGAAGTACTAATCTGCGGAGGGAATTGTCATGAAGCGATTTCTTTCGATTGCAGTGCTTTGTGTGATGGCAACCGCGTGCGGTGAGGCATCCAAGGCCAACAATCCGGGCGACCCCATCGATAACGGACTGGATCCGACCACCGCCTTGATCGAATCCCCGCCGACGGACGGCAAGCTGCCTGCGAATTTAATGCCGCCGATTTGACGTCTTGTACCGGGAGGAGACCTGGGCAACCAGCTCAGCGAGCTGTTTCGTTCGCGTTGTGAATGTCGCGAGCAGCTCGCTTGATTTTCTCTACGCTCATCGTCTCCAATGGCAACGCGAGCAATGCCCGCACGCGTGGCTTAATCTGTGATATGCGATTTCAAATGTGGCGCGCCGGGTTGCCCGACGTTCATCCCATGATTTACTGCGCACATGGGTCACCCGGATGTTAAACCCATTACCCAGGTCATAAATCCTTCATTGTTTAGTCATCCCGGTGTTATTGCGTCCTGCTATGCTGCGCGGCGTTCCAGTTTAAAATCCGCGACATTTTTTCAGGAGAGCCGCATGAATCGAGCAACTTTTTTCAGATACGCCGCCGTCGCTGTGCTCGGCGTGAACGCCACTCTGACCTGTGCCGCTAGCGATGATTCCCACCGCACTGGCTCTGTGCGGGGAGGGGGAGACTTCGGCATCGGGGTCGAGCAGCAACTCAAAGCCAAATCAGAGAAATGGTTCGGTGTTAAGCAACCGCTCGACGCCTCCGCACCCGCAACCACGGGCGCGTATCGCACCTCCGCGCAAAGTGCTTACGATCAAGTGCGGGTGGCGAAAGGTCTCAAGGTCGAGTACGTCACGCGCACCTCCGCGCACAAGGCCGACATGATGCTGCTGTGGCCGAACGGTCAAAACCCGACCCACATCATCAGCGCCGTGGAAGAATTCAGCCCGCACGTCATCGGAAAATTGACGAGCGGCATCGACAAGCTCACGCCGTCGGTACAACGCATCGAGTTGGCGACCGGTAAATCGGAAATCATTCTGCGTGGCTTGGCGGGTGCAGACGGCATCCGTATGACCGCCTGGGGCACGCTCCTGGTACCGGAAGAAAACGGCAACGGCAACGCGTACGAAATCATCGACCCGCTGCACGTGACCAACCACACCGTCACCGACCGCGCGCTGGGCGCCATCGTCGATGCCGACGGCAAGCCGTCGAACCGGATCGTCAAGCGCAGCGTATTACCTACCATGGCCTGGGAAGGCATGGCCGTACTGCCCAACGGCGTGGTGATTGCCGGTGATGAATTGCGTCCCGGCTCCCCGGCCAAGGCCAACGGCGGCTCGATCTTCAAGTTCGTGCCCAGTGTTGTCTACACGTCGGCCAGTGGTCCGATCACCGACTTGGCGCAATCGCCGCTGGTCGCGGGCAGCGTGTACGCGCTGCAATCGAGCTGCGTGAATGACAAGCAGCAATTCGGTCAAGGATGTGAAATCGGTATGGGGGCGTGGATCGCGGTGAACGCCGCCACCGCACGCGCCGAAGCCAACAGCAAAGGCGCCACCGGGTTTTACCGCCCGGAAGATCTGGAGCTGGACCCGCTGTACCGCGATGCCGCTAACCCGAGCGCGGTACGGTTCTGCTGGACCAACACCGGCAGCGAAGACGCCAACAACTACGGCGAAGTGCTGTGCGGTGTGGACAAGGAACCGCTGGTGACCACCTTCACCGACAGCAGCGGTGTGACCCAACCCAAGCGCACCACCACCATCAACCGCTTCATCGAGGGCGACGCTGATTTCAACCAGCCGGACAACCTCGCGTTCCAGCCCGTCACCGGCAACGCCTACGTGATCGAGGATAATCCCAACGGCGACATCTGGGCCTGCCTGCCCGACGGCGCGGACCGCGACATCAAGAGCGACGGCTGCATAAAGATTCTTTCAGTGAAAGACAGCTCGGCCGAACCGACCGGCTTCTTCTTCACACCGGACGGCAAGACCGCTTATGTCAACACCCAGCACTCCGACGACAGTAACATGCCAATGCTGGACGACTACGGCACCGACGACCTGATCAAAATCACCGGTTTCAAGGTGAAGAGGGATTGAGATTAAGTGAGGATCGCCAGCAAGGAAGCAAGGGCCGCCGCAAGGCGGCTTTTTTTGTCGTTTGTTTTGATCGATGAGTTGCTGCTGTAACCATAGTTATCGCGAATTACTATTCGACCGTAATTCACGCCAGTATGCAGTGGCCAGTGTAGCGTGTGAAGGTAGCCACGATATCTGAGACGAATCTCACTCGATTCAACCTGCCTCGCTTGCTATCCTGCTGCACTAAATGTCATGACGACTTGAAGCACGTCACGACATCGTCCAGGTAGTATCTCCGTGAACCCCAATGGGAGCCATATTGAGCGACGACCTCTTCAAGACTAGGTTCCTACAAGCAGCAGAAGACTGGGTTTGCGATCCCTACTCAATCGACATTCGCTATCTTATTTGGAAGGACGGCAATCAATCGTACCTACGGGAAGCATTGATAGGGCTAAGTCCGCTGCCCGCTCCTCGGGATATGAGTTTTCATGTTGACACAAGCCT
>JANOOV010000228.1:0-14270 GCA_031421535.1 Gammaproteobacteria bacterium | reverse complement strand
CCATCGGGAGGGTCGGCTTGCGTGGGGGCCGATGGCGAGTTTCATGTTGTTTAACCTGCTCGAAGAGCAACCACTGTGGGTCGATCCGGCCAACGCGTCGCGTACCTTGTTGTGGAATTTTCACACGCTGGACTGGGACGAAAAATTGCTCGACTTGTTCGGCGTGCCGGGTGAGCCCCTGCCGCGTTGTGTGCCGACCTGTCATGAGTTTGGTCATCTCAAACTGCACGGCAGGAACGTGCCATTAACAGTCATGACCGGGGACCAATCGGCGGCGCTCTACGCATTTGGCGTGCCGCAGCCCGGTACCGCTTATGTCAACGTCGGCACCGGCGCGTTTGTGCAGCGGGTGTGCGGCGGCAATGTCGATTACGCACCGCGCCTGCTGACGGGTGTGGTGCTGAAGTGCGGTGCGGCGGTTGAGTATGTACTGGAAGGCACCGTGAACGGTGCGGGTAGCGCGCTGGTCGAAGTCGAACACCAACTGGGCGTGGATGCCCGCCATGCCGAACGCATGATGCCGCAATGGTTGAGTGCGGCAACCGGGTTGCCGTTATTTTTGAACGGTGTGTCGGGCCTGGGCTCGCCGTATTGGGCGCCACGCTTCAGGTCGCGATTTGTCGGCGTGGGGACGGCAGCCGAGAAACTGGCCGCCGTGGCGGAAAGTATTGTGTTTCTGACGCAGGTGAATCTGGATGAAATGCAGACCCTGCTCGCCGCACCGCAACGCATTGTTGCAAGCGGTGGCCTAGCGCATCTGGACGGCATATGTCAACGTCTGGCCGATGTGAGCGGCCTGCCGGTGTATCGGCCATCCGAGTGCGAAGCCACCGCGCGCGGCACTGCGTTTTTGCTCGCCGGTCGGCCGCAACACTGGCCGGAGCCAAGTCCAGGCACTTTGTTTCAACCGCAAGCGAATGAGGTGTTACGACAACGCTACCGACACTGGCGGGTTGCGATGGATGAAGAGGTCAATGTGAGCCAGCGCGACTGAGGTTATTGCGTGATTCCAGGCTCTGGTAAAGCAAAGCCAGTTCGTCGCGAATGATTTTTAACGTTGGGTAATCCGCGCCGTAGATCGCAGTGAGCAGGGTGGCGGCACGTTGATAGAGCGGTTCGGCCTTGGCGTACAGCGCTTGCACGATACGTTCGCGTAACGAGATTTGCGTGCGCAACGCTGCAAGCCGCTGTGCGGACAGTGCAACATCAAGCGCGTTGTCCGCCAGGGGTATCAGTTTGGCTGTGAAGCGGTTGTTGTACGCGGCTTCGTGTTGCGCCCGTAGGTAGTACACGTTGGCCAGACTGTAGAGCGCAACCGCAAGTCGCGGGTTATCCGCGTCGAGCTCCGCTTCTATTATCTCTGCGGACTCGCGGTAGAATCTTTCGGCTTCGCCATACTTTTCCTGTTTTATGCACATACGGCCCAAATTGAATAACGAATCTGCAACCGCGATATGCCGTTGTCCAAAATTGGTTTGTTGAATTTCCAATGCGCGCAGATAGGTTTCTTCGGCCGCGCGCGGATTGCCTTGGGCGGCGTAAACGTTGGCGAGCCGGGTCAAACTATTCGCCACATTCACATGGTTTGGGCCCAGTACGTTTTCCCATAAATTCGCAGCTTGTTTGTAATACAGTTCGGCATTGTCGGGTTGCCCTGAATGTTCGTAGACGATGGCCAGATTATGCGTGGTTTGCGCCACCGCATAATGGTCCTGGCCAGTTGCGGTAATGCGGATTTGCAGTGCACGCAGGTGCAGCGCTTCGCCTGCCGCATACTCACCTTGCATCACATTGACGTTGGCCAGATTGTTGAGTGCGGTGGCGACTTCGGGATGCGTCAGACCATAGTGGCGTTGCAGAATATCGACGGCCGCCTGGTAGTGTTTTTTGGCGCGCTCGAAATCTTCGTGATACTCGTACACGGCGCCCAGCTTGCTCCAGCTGTCGGCGGTATACGGATGCGCGGCGCCAAAGGTGGATTGGGCGAGTGCCAGTGCACGATGCATTCCGCGCTCCGCGTCGTCAATATTGCCAGCCGAGTAGTCGACGACAAATTGCTGCGTCAGCGCGTGCCAGTGATCTTCGGCGGAATTTTCATTCTGGAATATGGACCCGGCTGCCGGTAAGTCGCTGAGCTTGGCAATAACCAACGGTGCTGCTTCTGCGGATATCGACACGGCTGCCAATAAGCAGGTAATACTGCACAGTCTTGCAATCACTCCGCGCATAACGATGATCTCCGGGGAGATCCATCTCCGCGATGACTGAATCAAACTGTCATCCTTTTTATCGGCGAAGGCGGGGTGCGCTTGAGGCGGGAAGTGTAATGAATTTTACTGAATAAGACGCTGTCAGCGCTGCACGCGCGGATCGCCTGGTCTGAGTTCGACCGATTGCACCGCGCCGGTATTGCCCGCAACATAGGGCGCCGCAGCCGCTGCCATGTAGGGCAGCAGGTGGCGCAGATCGCTGGAGGGCTCGACCAAACGGACGCTGGTTTTCCATGCTTGTTTGCCGCTTCCTTCGCCATTGACGAGCGCGTCAGCTTCCAGAGTCGCAAAATGCGTGTACAGGGTTTGGCTGCTCAGCTCGTTGGAATAACCGATCATCTGCGTGCGTATCGGCACATACACCGTGCTGATGGTTTCGGTTTTTTTCCCGTCGGCGTCGGTCTTGATTTCTTTGTAGGTGATATTTTCTCCGCCGCTCATCTGGTAGAGCGGGCGCAGATAACTATAAACTTCGTTGTGTCCGCTGGAGGTCCCGTAGCTGAGTTTTATCAAAATACTGGCGTCGGCGCGGGTTGCGGCTTCCACATAGCCCTTGGCGGTCAGGATGCGCTGGAACTGCGCCGCGAATTCGCGAAAATACAGATCGTTGTCTTTCACATCGCTCATCCCGCTGGTCAGCACATACTTGACGCCCGTACCCGGTGTGTTGCTGGCAGCGATGGAGTCAACCTTGACAATATAGGTGGTTGCGCAGCCGGGTAGCAGCAGCGCGGCGAATAAAATCGTGATCAGCATTCGTGGCATGGTCGTCATCCTTCCCGTTGTCGTAATCTGCCGGACATGTGTGTAAACGAACTGTGCACTAATATCGGACCAAACTACTATCCGTAAGTTCTACACGGGTCCGGGACTTTAAAATACCGTCCGGCAGCTGTAGTTTAGAAAACTCTAATTTATATTCGAAAGGCCAATTCCCCATGCTGAACTCTCCATATTCAAGATTTCTGCACGACATGCCTGTGGTTGCGAGCTTGTTGTTAAGTGCGCTGGCCATCGGCCGCGTGTACGGTGCTGATGTTTTGGAAACCGCAGTGGCGACGCAGCAGATGGTGGTTCGCGAGCAAACTTACGACGCCGTAGTTGAGGCCGTGAAACAAGGCACGGTATCGGCGCAGACGTCGGGACGGGTGCAGGCGGTGTATTTCGACGTGGACGATTACGTGCCCAAAGATGCCGTGATCGTGCGCTTCCGCGACAAGGAGCAGCAGGCTGGATCGCAGGCGGCGCAGGCCGGGGTGAAAGAAGCGGAGGCGCGTTTCGCCGAGGCGCAGGCCGAGTTCAAACGCATCAAGGACGTGTTCGAAAAGCAGATTGTGCCGCAAGCCGCCTTCGATAAAGTCACGGCGGATTTGGGTGCGGCGAAGCAACGCCTGGACGCCGCGCAAGCGCGCATGGCGCAAGCGCAGGAGCAACTCACTCACACTGTGGTGCGTGCGCCCTACAGCGGTATTGTCGTGAAGCGGCACATCGAAGTCGGCGAGACGGCCAACGCTGGTCAAGCCTTGATGAGCGGGTTTGCGCTGGACGAGTTGCGCGTCACCGCGAGCGTGCCGCAAAGCGTGATTCAGGCGATTCGCGCCAACAATCGCGCGCGCATTATTTTTCCCAGCCAGAATAACCGTGCGGTCGAGCCGATGACCTTGCGTATTTTCCCGTTCGCCGATGCGCAGACGCACAGCTACAAAGTACGCATGAATCTCGCCGCCGGGCAGGACGGCTTGTTGCCCGGCATGTTTGCCAAGGTGGCGTTCGTGACCGGCGAGGAGCAGCGCCTGTTGATACCCGCCGCCGCTTTGGTGCAGCGCAGTGAAATCGACGCGGTGTACGTGGTCGCGCCCGACGGCAAGATCGCATTTCGTCAGGTACGCGTCGGGCGACGCCTTGACAACGGCATGCTCGACGTACTGGCCGGACTCGATGCCGGTGAGCGCGTCGCACTCGATCCGATCCGCGCCGGTGTGCAACTGAAAGAACCGGTGGCTGCGCCGCGATGAGCCAGAAATTAGGTATTTCCGGCAACATCGCGCAGCGTTTTCTCACTTCCGAGATCACGCCACTATTGGCGCTGCTGGGCGTGTTGCTCGGCGTGTTCGCCGTGGTGGTGACGCCGCGCGAGGAAGAGCCGCAGATCAACGTCACGTTTGCGAACGTGTTCATCGCCTATCCCGGTGCGTCGGCCAAAGAGGTCGAGCAGCTGGTCGCCACGCCTGCCGAACAAATCGTGTCGGAAATTTCCGGCGTCGAACACGTGTACTCGGTGTCGCAACCCGGCATGGCGGTGCTCACCGTGCGCTATCGTGTTGGCGAGGATCGCACCGCTGCCATTGTGCGCCTGTACAACGCGATCTATTCGCATCAGGACTGGTTGCCCGCCAATCTCGGCGTGGCGCAGCCGATCATCAAGCCCAAAGGCATCGACGATGTGCCGATCGTGACATTAACGTTGTGGACTGATGATCCGCAGCGCGGCAGCCATGAATTGCTGAGCGTGGCGCACGCCATCGAAGCCGAACTCAAACGTGTACCCGACACACGCGACATTTACACCATCGGCGGTCCCGACCCTGTGGTGCACGTGACTCTGGATGCCGCGCGCATGGCCGGTTACGGCATTGCGGTGGACGACTTGCGCCGCGCGCTGAGCAGTAGCAACGTGTCGGTCGCGGCCGGTGCGCTGATCAACAACAATCAGGAAATTCTGGTGCAAGCGGGCGCCTTTCTCGGCAACGCCGACGACGTGGCGGATCTGGTGGTCGGCGTGCGGCAAAACACGCCGGTGTATTTGCGCGACGTCGCCGATGTGAAGCTGGGCGCGGACCAGCCCGAACGTTACGTGTGGTTCGGCACCGGCGCGGGCGCAAAGCAGCCGATGACGGGCGAACATCCGGCCGTGACCATCGCCATCGCCAAGAAACCCGGCACCAACGCGGTGGCTATTGCCGAACAGCTCACCGCGCGTATCGAGCAATTGCACGGCACTTTCATTCCCGATGGCGTGCACGTGAACATCACGCGCAACTACGGCGCCACTGCCAACGACAAAGCCGTGAAGTTGATCAGCAAGATGGTGTTTGCCACCACGGGAGTAGTGTTGCTGGTGCTGGTCACGCTGGGCGTGCGCGAAGCGTTGATCGTCGGCGCAGCGGTGGTGATTACGCTCGCCATCACGCTGTTCGCCTCTTGGGCGTGGGGCTTTACATTAAATCGCGTGTCGCTGTTCGCGCTGATTTTCTCCATCGGCATTCTGGTGGACGACGCCATTGTGGTGGTGGAGAACATCCACCGTCACCGGTTGATGGGCGGCAAGTCGTTGCGCGAAGCGATTCCGCTCGCGGTGGATGAAGTCGGCGGGCCGACCATTCTTGCGACCTTCACGGTGATTGCGGCGCTGCTGCCGATGGCCTTCGTCACCGGTTTGATGGGGCCGTACATGAGCCCGATCCCGATCAACGCCAGCATCGGCATGCTGATCTCGCTGGCGGTCGCGTTTATTGTCACGCCCTGGCTCACACTTAAAGTGATGGAGCGCGGATCGGTGCAGGTACATGCGCCGACGCAGCACGAAAACAGCGACGTTCTGTTTCGTCTGTTCAACCAGCGCATGACGCCGTTTCTGAACGGCGATGCCGGTGCGGCGTTGCGCTGGAAATTGCTCGCGGTGATCGTCGCGTTGATTCTGCTGTCGATCAGCCTGGTTGCTTTTAAGCTGGTGGTGATGAAGATGCTGCCGTTCGACAACAAGGCGGAATTTCAGGTCGTGGTCGATCTACCCGAAGGCACCGCGCTGGAACAGACTGCACGCGTATTGCACGAGCTGAGTGCGCATCTGGCCACGGTTCCTGAAGTTGACAATTATCAGAGTTATGCCGGGACTGCCGCACCGATCAATTTCAACGGGCTGATCCGCCAGTACTATCTGCGCAAGGCGGCATATATGGGCGACATCCAGGTGAATCTCGTGCCCAAGCATGATCGGGAACGCAGCAGTCACGACATCGCCGTGTCGGTGCGCGCGCCACTGCAACTCATCGCCCGGAAATACGCGGCCAACGTAAAAATTGTCGAAGTGCCGCCCGGGCCCCCGGTGCAGGCGCCGTTGGTGGCGGAAGTGTACGGGTTGGATTACGACGGACAGATGCGCACCGCCAAGGAGCTGCGCGCGGTATTTGAAAAAACCGCCGACGTGGTCGATATCGACGACAGCATCGAGACGCCCGCGCCCAAGCTGCTGGTGAACGTGGATCAACAAAAAGCCGCGCTGTTGGGCGTGTCGCAGCAGGCGGTGGCGGATGCGTTGCGCACCGCGTTGCACGGTGACGACGTGAGTTACCTGCACAGCGCGCACAACAAATATCCGGTGCCGTTGCGGCTGGAATTTTCGGTCGCGGATAAAGTCAACATCGAGTCGGTACTGACGCTGCGTGTGCGTAACGACGCCGGTGCGCTAGTGCCGCTGTCGGACGTAGTGAGTGTGGTCACGCAAAGCCGCGAACGCGCGATCTACCACAAGGATTTGTTGCCGGTGACCTTCGTCACCGGCGACGTGGCGGGGAAAATCGACAGCCCGTTGTACGGCATGTTCGACATCTTTAGCCAACTGCGCGACGGCCCATTGAAACAATATCTGATCAACTCACCCGACGACCCGTACCGCTATTCGGTGAAGTGGGACGGCGAGTGGCAGGTGACCTACGAAACCTTCCGCGACATGGGCATCGCCTACGCGGTGGGCATGGTGTTGATCTATCTGCTGGTGGTTGCGCAATTCCGCTCGTATCTGGTGCCGTTGATTATCATGGCGCCGATTCCACTGACTCTTATTGGTGTCATGCCCGGGCACGCGTTGCTCGGCGCGAAGTTCACCGCCACGTCGATGATTGGCATGATCGCGCTGGCGGGCATCATCGTGCGCAATTCCATCTTGCTGGTGGATTTCATTAACCAGCAGGTGCAAGCAGGCATGGACCTTCAAGAGGCGGTGATCCGCTCCGGCGCGGTGCGCGCCAAGCCCATCATTTTGACTGGCCTGGCCGCGATGCTCGGCGCGTTTTTCATCCTCGATGATCCGATTTTTAACGGTTTGGCGATTGCGCTGATTTTCGGCATTCTGGTGTCCACGGTGCTGACACTGGTGGTGATTCCGGTGATGTATTACGCCCTGATGCGCAAACGGGTATCACAGATCACGACTTGACACGTTGTGTTACCGGAAATAGTTGTTATATTTCGATAACTAAAAACCTTTATACGAGAAGGATGTGTGCTTATGGCAGACCGCAGACTGCAAGTGTTTCACGCTGTCGCTCGATTATTAAGTTTTACCAAGGCCGCCGAGTCTTTGCATATGACTCAGCCGGCCGTGACATTTCAGGTTCGGCAACTGGAAGAACATTTCAACACCCGCCTGTTCGACCGCACCCATAACCGCATCAGCCTGACCGATGCCGGGCGGCGCGTCTACGAATACGGCGACAAGATTTTCCGCATCTATAACGAGATGGAAAACGCGGTGCGTGAAATCACCGGCGATGTGAGTGGGGTGCTCATCATCGGCGCCAGCACCACCATCGCCGAGTACATGCTGCCGGCCCTGCTGGGCGATTTCAAACACAAGTACCCGGATGTGAATATTCGCCTGCGTGTCTCCAATACCGAAGGCATTGTGTCGATGGTGGAAAACAACCTCATCGATCTGGGCGTGGTGGAAGCGCCGGTCACGAACAAAAATCTGGCCGTGGAATTATGCCGCGTCGACAAGCTGGTGTGTGCGGTGCCGCCCCAGCACCCGCTGGCGAAAGAATCGAAAGTTTCGTTAAAACGCCTGCTCGAATTTCCCTACATCTGCCGTGAAGAAGGCTCGGGCACGCGCGAGGTTATTCTGGAACATCTGCACGCAGCGGGTTTGAGTTCTGCCGATCTGAACATCATTATGGAGCTGGGCAGTCCCGAAGCGATCAAGGGCGCGGTCGAAGCGGGCATCGGCATCACCATTTTGTCGCGCGCGACGCTCAACAAAGAAGTCAAGCTCGGCACATTGGTGGCGCTTGAGTTAGATCCGTCCTTGGACCGGCCGTTCTCGTTTGTTCACCAGCGGCAAAAATTCCGCCAAAGCGGTGTGCAAAAACTGCTGGAGTTCGCGCATCAATACTGTGAGTCGCACCCCACACCGGAAACCTGAGTTTGCAGTCACCTATCGAAATTAAAACAACGCTGCTGGAGCATCGGTTGGTGGCTTTGTTTGAAACGTTGAGCGACACGGGTCGCGACATGTTGCTGGAATATGCAGAGTTTCTTGCGGGCCGCTATCAGCGTCCGGTGTCGTCGTTGGAGCCGCTGGATATTCTGCGCCCTGAAACTGAAACCGTGGTTGCGGCGATCAAACGGCTGGCCGGGACTTTTCCGATGCTGGAACGCGACAAGCTGTTTAACGAAACCTCCGGTCTGATGACGCAGCACATCATGCATGCGCGCCCGGCAGCGGAGGTGATCGACGCACTGGAAGTCTTGTTTCGGCGTCATTACACGTTGTTTGTCGAGCGACGCAAAACAGACGCTCTGTAGGGAGGGTCAGACGCATTTTTTGCGTCGTAACCCATCGGCCAATCTACAGTTTTTTCACCGCCTCCAATACTTCGTTTACGTGACCATCGACTTTCACACCGCGCCATTCTTGCCGCAGTACGCCGTCCGCGTCGATGAGAAAGGTGCTGCGTTCGATGCCGCGCACTTGTTTGCCGTACATGTTTTTCATTTTCATCACGCCGAAGAGTTCGCACAGCGTTTCGTCTTCGTCGGACAGTAGTTCGAAGGGCAGGCACTCGGTTTCCTTGAATTTGTCATGCGACTTCATGCCGTCGCGTGATACGCCCAGAATTACGGCGCCCGCACGTTTGAACTGGTCTTGCGCGTCGCGGAAATTCTGGCTCTCGATGGTGCAGCCGGGCGTCGCATCCTTGGGATAAAAATACAGCACCACCTTTTTGCCTTTCAGTGCGGAAAGTTTAATGGCCTGATTCCCGGTCGCGGCGGATGAAAAATCCGGCACGGGGTTACCGATTACGATGTGCTGCGTCATGTGGATCTCCTTAGGTGGGGTGCTACTTCACAGGTTCGAGAATCGCGTCCAGATTCAGCCGGTCGCAATACTCGAAGAACTGTTCGCGAAAGCGCGTGATGTGAATGGCGGCGGGAATGTGGATCAGCATATGCACCGAGAACATCGCGGTGCCGGTATGCGGTGCGGGGTAACGGTCGGTGCGCAAGTCCTGAATGTTGATATTGAAGCCCGACAGGAAATCCGCCAGTTGATGGACGATGCCGGGGTGATCAATAGCCACCACTTCGACCGAGTAGGGCGCCGCTTGCGGATGCTCCGCCTTCGGCTCGGTACGTTTGGTGGTGACGGTGAGATTTTGCGCGCGCCCCGCCGCCTGCAAGGTGGTTTCCAGCTTGGCGATTTCGTTCCACTCGCCCGACACCAACAACATGACGGCGAATTCACCGCCCAGCACGGCCATGCGGCTGTCAACCACGTTACCGCCGCAGTCCAGCACCGTTTTGGTGAGGCTGCTGACAATGCCGGGTTGGTCTGCACCTAATGCCGAGATGACTAAATACTGTTCCATATCCACTCCATGCGGGATGCTCAATGAGCGGCAATTTTGCGTGAGCGCCGCACATCGCGCAACACGGAAGATGAGTAGCTACCATTTCGGGTTGGATTGCACTGGAAATCCAGATTCTTTTTTGACTCTTCACATAGCACGTTGTTCTTATGCTAGCTGTTCACCGAACGTCCACCGTCCACTGTTAAAACCTGGCCGGTCATGTAGCCAGCGTCGCGCAGCAGGAACAGCACCGCGTGCGCGACGTCGCCCGGTTCACCCTGGCGTTTTAAAAAAGTGCGCGCGACGATGCGTTGCCTGGTCGCCTCGTCAAGACCGTGCTCCGGCCATAAAATCGCACCGGGTGCGACGGCGTTGACGCGCACCTCCGGTCCCAGCTCGCAGGCCAGGGCCTTGGTGAGCATCACCAGTCCGGCTTTGGCGATGCTGTAGACCGGATGGTTTTTCAGCGGCCGTTCGGCGTGGATGTCGGCGATGTTGACGATGCAACCCTGCGTGGCGCGCAAAAACGGCGCGGCCGCTTGCGACAGAAAAAACGGCGCGCGCAAATTGGCGCCCAGTAAATCCTGCCACTGCTCTGCGGTGACGCCGCCCAGCGGCGTGGGATAAAACGTGGAGGCGTTATTGATCAATGCATCGAGTCGCCCCCACACGGCAGCAGCTTCATCAACAAGGTGCGGCAGGCGTTGCAAATCGTCCAGATCGCCCTGCACCAACACCACGGATTCAGCACGCTGCCCGTTCAACTGCTGCGCCACGATTTCTGCGGAGGCTTGCGAGTTGCGGTAATGCAGCACCAGATTGACCCCCGCACCATGCAAGGTGCGCGCAATATGCGCGCCGATGCGGTGTGCGCCACCGGTGATCAACGCCACCTGCGGCGCGAGACCGTCATTGGTTTCCATTTGCGTCACTCCTCATTTCCCGCCGGTTGTCGAGAACGCCACTGTACTGCATTCGTCCGCCCGGCAAAATTCTACCGTAGAATGCCGCACATGAACCGGCCGCCGTCACTCCCCGAACCCGACGCACCCGCACGTGCGTGCAGCGCACAGCTCACGACGTTGATCCGTGCTGAAATCGCACACGAGCAACGTATCAGCTTTCGCCGCTTCATGGAGCTTGCGCTGTACACGCCGGAGTTCGGCTATTACATGAATGATCTGCGCAAGTTCGGGCCGGAGGGTGACTTTATTACCGCACCGGAAATTTCGCCGTTATTTTCGCGCTGCGTCGCGCGGCAGTGTGCGCAAATTTTGCGTGCGTGCGATGCGCCGACATTACTGGAATTCGGTGCGGGCAGCGGCGTCATGGCCGCCGACATCCTGTTGGAATTGGAGCGTTTGGACGCGCTGCCGCAGCGCTATGCGATTCTCGAATTAAGCGCCGACTTGCGTGCGCGGCAACACGCGACACTGCACGCACGCGCAGCGCATCTTGCGGCGCGCGTCGTGTGGCTGGAGCGCTTGCCCGCAATCGCGTTCGAAGGCGTAATTCTCGCCAATGAGTTGCTGGACGCCATGCCGGTGCACCGCGTGCGGTTAACGTCCGGCGGTGCGACGGAGCAGTACGTGACATGGGACCAGAATTGCTTTTCGTGGACTGACGGGCCGCTGCGCGATGCCGTGCTGCACGCGCGTATCGCTGCATTACCCGCCGATTTGCCGCCGAACTACACTACGGAAATCAATCTCGCCGCCGAGGGCTGGGTACGCACGTGTGCACCGCTGCTGCAACGCGGCGCGCTGTTGCTGTTCGACTACGGATTTCCGGCGCACGAGTTTTACCACCCGCAGCGCAACGACGGCACGCTGGTGTGTCACTACCGCCATCGTGTGCACAACGATCCTCTGACTTTGGTGGGATTGCAGGACATCACCAGTCATGTGGATTTCAGCGCGCTTGCGCATGCCGCGCACGACAGCGGTTTGCACGTGGCGGGTTTTTCCAGCCAGACCCACTTCCTGCTTGCGACCGGCATCGACCGTGGGATTGACGAAAATACCTCTGATATCGAACGTTGGCGCATCGCGCAGCAGATTCAAAAACTGACTTCGCCTGCGGAAATGGGCGAATTGTTCAAGGCGCTGGCGCTCACCCGCAATCTTGATCTGGCGCTGGAAGGGTTTGCATTGCGCGATCAGCGCGCGCGTTTATAGAAGGTGTGACACCGCCGACGTCGCGTGCCGCGCATTCCTTGCTACACTGAAATAGTTCCCGACCTTGACAGCGGGGAGGACCATGGCATGGAAATCTCACAAATCACCGGCGCCGGAAAAGATCCAGTCGCGCGCGTCGCAGAAGATCAGCAGCTGAAGAACATCGGTGCGATTCCCGTCGCGCAGCCCATTAACAAAGACCAGGATCAAAAACAGTCAACACCCGAGCAAGCGGAGTCCCCGTCGTTTGAGCACCTGCGGCAAGCGCCGTTGGACTTGTTGCTGCGTGCGATCAACGTGCGGTTGACGCAAACCTTTGGCACCACCAGCGTGGCGCGCAATTCCCCCCCCGTGGTCGAACCTGCGCTCACACCCGAAATCGTCAGCGCCCGCGTTATGGTGCTGTTAGGCGCGGCGTTTGAACGTTTCAAAGTTCAGCACGCCGCTGCCGATTCGGAAACTTTGCTGACGCAGTTCCTGCACACGGCCGACGAAGCGTTGCATCAGGCAGATGACGAAGCGCGCGCGGTGCTGAAAAATCTCAACGTGCTCGACGCGGCCGTCGTGGCCGTCATCGATAAAACCAGTACCCTGATTCAAACGGCGTTAACGCGCTTCGTGGGTTAGTTTTTGTCAGGCAGCTGCGCAGCCTGACCTACAAAAAATTACGCGTAGGCCGGGTTGCGCAAACTACCTGGCTTCCCCTGTAATTTTTCTCCCTATCGGCCGCTATATTTAACAGACACATCATAACAGACACATCACTGGAGGCGCCGCATGGGCCAGCTTTTTCATGAAGCGCGTAAGCGTCTGAAGCAAGCCGCGAAGCACCTGGACCTCGATCCCGATGTTCTGGAGAAGTTAAAATATCCCAAGGAAACACTGGCAGCGAGCCTGCTGATCCGTATGGACGACGGTTCGCGCCGTTCGTTCAAGGCGTGGCGTTGCCGTTACGACGACACGCGCGGCCCGACCAAGGGCGGCATCCGTTATCACCCGTCGGTGTGCCTGGATGAGGTGATGGCGCTGGCGTTCTGGATGACGTTCAAATGCGCGGTGGTGAATCTGCCGTATGGCGGCGCCAAAGGCGGCGTGTCGGTCGATGCCGGCGCCTTGTCCAAATCCGAGCTTGAACGTTTGTCGCGCGCTTACGTCAAGGCGTTTGCCAATTTCATCGGGCCGGAGCGTGACATTCCGGCGCCGGACATGTACACCAACGCCATGATCATGGGCTGGATGGCGGATGAATACAGCGCCATCGTCGGCCATCCCAGTCCCGCCGTGATCACCGGCAAGCCGCTGCAACTGGGTGGATCGCTGGGCCGTGACGACGCGACCGGACGCGGCGGTTACTACGTGCTGCGCCACCTGGAAAAAGATTTGGGGCTAACACCGGAGAAAACGCGGGTGATCGTGCAGGGCTTCGGCAATGTCGGTTATCACTGTGCACGCATGTTGCACGCCGACGGCTACCGTATCGTCGGTTTGTCGGATTCGCAAACCGCGCTGTACGCGCCCGATGGCATGGACCCGCTCGCCGTCCGTGAACACAAAAAACGCACCGGCTCGTTGCGCGGCGCACCCGCACAGGGTCGCGTGCACGAGACTTCCAACAAGGCGCTGCTCGAACAGGAGTGCGACGTTCTGGTGCCCGCCGCAATGGAAAACCAGATCGATGCGCAAAACGCACCGAACATTCAGGCGCGTGTCGTGCTGGAAATGGCCAACGGGCCGATCACACCCGGCGGCGATCAAGCGTTGAATAACAACGGCGTTATCGTCATCCCGGATATTCTGGCCAATGCCGGCGGCGTGACCGTGTCGTATTTTGAATGGGTGCAAAACAAGGCGGGCTATTACTGGACGTTGCCCGACGTGCATGCGCGCTTGCGGCAAAGTATGGAACCCGAAGCGCGTCGCGTATGGGACATCAAACTGGAAAAACAAATCGACATGCGCACCGCCGCCTACGTGCATGCGCTGGAGCGCATTGCGGCGGCGGTGACCGCGCACGGCGGCAAGGCTTATTTCAGTTCATAGCTTCCCGTCGAACTTGAAAGTTTGTTCTATAGTTACCACTGCCCCAGTTCATGTCGCGCAACCACGGAGGGTTTTATGGCTACCCCGCCCCGTTCTGTTTCGGAAATCGATTTCCCCGTCGATGTTCAACTCACGCCGTCGCCGCGCGACTGGCG
>JANOOV010000227.1:0-3944 GCA_031421535.1 Gammaproteobacteria bacterium | reverse complement strand
AGAGCACGGCGTTGCGGGTGCGGTGAACGCGGTTGCAAAGCTGCTGCGGGAAATGCGCACGGCGATGGACAAGGGCGGCGCGAGTTAGAATTTAAATCAGGAAAAATCTGGCGTAAACAGAGCGTTCCTTCCCCCTGCAAGGGGGAAGGGCAGGATGGGGATGATGATTGCGGTGGTGTGTTTACACACCCCCATCCCAGCCTTCCCCCTTGCAGGGGGAAGGAGCTCTAGTCTTCTCGCCGATGGTTAAAATTGAAATTTCGAACGAGGCATCGACCATGAGCTGGCTGAAAAATTTAGTCCCCTCCACCATCCGCACCGAAGGGCAGCAGAAGAAAAATGTACCCGAAGGCTTGTGGACCAAGTGCGACGGCTGCGGCGCGGTTCTTTACAAGCCGGAGCTGGAACGCAACGTTCATGTCTGCCCGAAATGTTCCTTCCATATTCGTGTCGGCGCACGGCAGCGGCTGGACGCATTGCTCGACGCGGAGCCACGGATTGAAATTGGCGCTGACCTGGCACCAATCGACATGCTGAAGTTCAAGGACAGCAAAAAATATCGTGACCGCATCGTGCAGGCGCAAAAGGAAACCGAAGAAACCGACGCGTTAATCGTCGTGCGTGGTCAGCTCAAGGAGCTTCCGCTGGTGGTCGCGGCGTTTGAATTCCGCTTCATGGGTGGCTCGATGGGCTCGGTGGTCGGCGAGCGCTTTGTGCGCGGCGTCAACGCCAGCCTTGAACACGGCATTCCGATGGTGTGTTTTTCCGCCAGCGGCGGCGCGCGCATGCAGGAAGGTTTGTTCTCGCTGATGCAAATGTCCAAAACCTCGGCGGCGCTGGCGCGCCTATCCAAGCGCGGTCTCCCGTTTATCTCCGTGCTCACCGATCCGACCATGGGCGGCGTGTCGGCCAGCTTCGCGATGCTGGGCGACATCAACATCGCCGAACCCAATGCGTTGATCGGCTTCGCCGGGCCGCGTGTGATCGAACAAACCGTGCGGCAAACCTTGCCCGAAGGTTTTCAACGCAGCGAATTCCTGCTCGACCACGGCGCGCTCGACATGATCGTCGACCGCCGCGACCTGCGTGATCGCCTCGCTCAATTGTTGTCGATGTTGATGGGCAAGCCGGCGCCGTAATCAATGGGTATCACACACTAATCAAGAGGACGCGTTTTATGAAAAAAACTTCGTATGGGATTCATGTTCTTGCGGTTCTGGTGGCGGGGGTATTGCTCAGCCACACAGTCCGCTCCAGTGATGTGAATGGTGCGATATCCTTCACTGCCAATACCACCGCCAGGGCATCTGAAATCAATGCCAACTTCAATGCCGTGATCAGTGCGGTCAACGACAATCATGCGCGGATCACGGCGCTAGAATCCAACACTAACTTGACGAAGTGCCCACCCGACATGGTGCCCAATGGGCCGGGGTGCATCGACAAGTACGAGGCGAGTGTGTGGGTGACCACCGACGCGGCACTTGTTGTGAAAATCAAAACAGGTGCGGCCACAAAGGGTGACCTTATCGCCGTCTTGGGGAGGCAGCGCGGTACGAATTTGGATGATTACGATACGGGCGACATGGGCGACACGGGCTCGGGTTGCCCCGACACCGCCAATGGCTGCAAAACCTTTTATGCTACGTCCCTCGCCGGTGATACTCCCTCACGTTTCATCACGTGGTTCCAGGCACTTGCCACGTGCCGCAACGCGGGCAAGCGCCTACCCACCAATCAAGAGTGGCAAATGGCTGCATTCGGTACGCCCGATCCTGGGGTGAATGCCGCTACTCGATGCAATAGTAATCCGAGTAACGCCTTGGTAAATACCGGTTCTCGCAGTATGTGCGCGTCCGATATCGGTGCGTACGACATGGTAGGGAATGTGTCGGAATGGGTTGCGGACTGGATGCAAGGAGGGAGATTAACATGGGCACCAACGGGTCCAGGCTCGACGCTGCTCCCGATAAATAGCTCCGTCTATGGCGGTGACTATTCTGCAAACATAAACGCGGCAACTGATCAAGGAGACGGTACTAACTTTCCCGCTGCATTGATCCGGGGTGGGTCATATTTGGAGGGGACTTTCGGGGGAGTATTTGCTGTAGCTGCGAATGCGGCACCATCGTTCACTGGCCCAACGGTAGGTTTCCGTTGCGCAAAGTAGCACCGTAGGCCGGGTTAGCGCAGCGTAACCCGGCTTCAATTCTGCAACCTTCGTGTGCGGTGATCACCGTCGGCGGCACCAACGGCAAAGGTTCGACAGTCGCGATGCTGGAAGCAATATTACGCGCGGCGGGATATCGCGTGGGTGCGTACACTTCGCCGCATTTATTGCGTTACAACGAACGTGTACGCGTCAATGAGGTGGCGGCAAGCGACGCCGAACTGTGCGCGGCGTTCGCTCGGGTCGATGCGGCACGCGGCGACATCTCGCTGACTTATTTTGAAGTCGGCACGCTCGCGGCCGTTGACACTGCGGCAGTTCAATGACTAGAGTCGGTCCTCATTGTTACAGGTTCCGCGACATTGCATCGACGGGGTTAAGCGGGAAGCCGATGCGTTCGTAACGGACTACCCAAGCACTGCCCCGCAACGGTAAACGAGTCATAGAATGGGAGATCGATATGTATTGGTTCTTCAACGGAGTGACACTTATTTCACCCTTCTATCAGTTTTGGAATGCGATCAGCGGACCGCATCGCAACGGCCGATTGCCTAGCGGTATTTACACCATCGGACAAGCAGTCCAGCTTGCTAAAGCTCCTGAAAATGTTCCTTACACCGACCCCTCCGGAAACGCATGGTGGTGCCCGCTAACGCCGCAATTCAGTACGACACGAACCAAACTCGGAATTCACCCCGATGGCAATGTTTTCGGTACGGAGGGGTGTATCGGGATTCAAGGAATATATACCCTGGATTGCTTCAATGCGCTTTCCGGTCAAAGTGGTATTTCCATTGTTGTTAAATTTCCTGTGTAATTTTTCAACATGAACGGTCTTGTCTTAATGGCTCGAGGATGGGGGTTCGCCGTGGTGCTGGGCCTGGGTGCCTGTGCCGCAAAAATTTCCGAGTTACCGCAAGCAGCCGATATTTCTGTGAGTGGAATTTATCTTGCGGATGCTACAAGCGCGCGCCGGGTTATCGGCGAGCGGCTGGCTGAACTAAATTACTCCGATGACTCCACGCCGCACGTGCAATTGCGTTGCTTCAATCGTGATCGCACTCAGGTGCTCACGCTCATTTTTCATGCGGGCGGCGAACGCGACAGTTTTAGCGAGTTTTCCCTGGACTTGACACAAAGGATCGCGGGAACACCACCTACATGTGTTCTCCGCGACGTGCAAGCTTTCGTTACAGGAAAACAGTTGAGTTTGGGCATCGACAGGGAAGACCTAACCCGTCGCCTTGGGCCTGATTTTATTCAGGAGAACGACGTTTCGGGAACAGTCATCAAGTACACCATTACCGATAAGAACAATTCAGTATTTTTGCGGCGCTATGCTCTTCCTGTTTACTATGGCGTTTATCGCTTCGAGCATGACAAATTAGTCAACGTTTCTTTTGGTTTCGAATCACCGTAAGGACTAGGGTTAGCGCAGCGTAACCCAGCGGAAATCGCTGGGATTTCTTCGTCATCCAGCCTACCTTCCTCCATGCGCTTCAACTCTCTCCCCGACTGGCTCTCCTGGCAGGAAACCCTGCATCCCAACGCGATTGATCTCGGGTTGGAACGCGTGTGCGCCGTCGCGCAACGCATGCAACTGCTGCAACCTTTGTGTGCGGTGATCACCGTTGGCGGCACCAACGGCAAAGGCTCGAGCGTGGCGATGCTGGAAGCGATTTTGCGTGCGGCGGGCTATCGCGTCGGCGCTTACACCTCGCCGCATTTGTTGCGCTACAACGAGCGGGTGCGCGTGAACGGTGTGGAGGCGAGC
>JANOOV010000226.1:0-2438 GCA_031421535.1 Gammaproteobacteria bacterium | reverse complement strand
CGCCCTAACCCACCGTTGCCTAACGCCGCGTCAAACTCCAACGTGCTCAGATCTTCCAGCTCCAGACCGAGCTCACGCAGCGCGCGTTCGCATTCGTCGTAAAAGCCCAGGTTCAGCAGGCTGTTGCTGAGCGTGCGGCCGATGAGGAATTCCAGCGACAGGTAATACACGCGCTTGGCGTCCACCTGATAATAGCGCCGCATGGTTTCCATCCAGCGTTCGATCAGACGGTCGCGGACCACGTGCGCCAGCGAGTGAAACCAGTCGCGATCCGTTGCGGTGATGGTGTCTTTCGCCACCGAGTAGGTCAGGTGATTGGCGAGCGAGCGCTTGATCGATTGCGCGTTGAACTCGACCGGTTCGAAAGCCGGTAGTTTGATCGTTACTTTTTGGTCCATACACTCAAGTCCTCGTGCGTAGCCTTGCAGCGACGCAAAGTTGAAAACAACGGGAATCGGTGACAGCTGGCAACCGGAATACCGATGGCGAATATCCAGGTCGGTTTATAATGAACTGGCAGCCCTCTGTGTTATCGAAGGTATCGGCAGTGAAAACAAGTTTTGCAGTTTTTTTAATCATCGTCAGCTTATGGTTACCGTGCGGCGTGTCGGTTGCCGCAGCGGGTGAGTTCGAGCGCGCGATGACGGCGTACGCGTCGCGTGATTACGCGACGGCGCTCAAACTACTCACGCCGCTCGCGCAGCAAGGGCGCACCGAGGCGCAAAGGCGCCTGGGCGTGATGTATCGTCATGGCTTGGGCGTAGCGCGCGACGACGTGCAGGCACACCGGTGGTATCGCGCCGCAGCGCAGGGCGGCGATGCCGAGGCGCAAAACAGCTTAGGCGTCCTGTATCGCTTTGGCATGGGCGTAAAAAAAGATCCCAACGAAGCGGTGATCTGGCTGGAAAAAGCCGCCCGGCAGGGTTTAACCAAGGCGCAACAAAATCTGGGCATGATGTTTCTGAACGGTGAAGGTGTGCCACAAAACGATCAACACGCGGCACGCTGGCTGGAGCAGGCGGCGCGCGGCGGCGGCGTGCAGGCGCAACTCAACGTGGGCTTGCTCTATCTGGCGGGGCGGGGTGTTGGGCAAAACAATACTGCAGGCATGGCGTGGATACAAAAAGCCGCCGAACAAGGCGAGAAAAAAGCCCAACAAGCGTTGTCGCGCGCCTACGCGGAAGGCTTATACGGCCTGCCGCGTGATTTGGGAAAAGCGCGGGCATGGGCGGAAAAAGCGGGCATCATTTACCAATGACGGGAGTGAACAAAACTGTGACGACGATGATGCGCTGGCTCATGTTGGCGGTGTTGGCAATCGCGTGGGGCGCGGCAGCCGCCGCCGAACGCACTGTAACGCTGGTGTACTCCGCCAATCTCAACGGCGAGCTGGAGCCCTGCGGCTGCGCCGAGGAAAGCAACCTGGGCGGCATTCGCCGCTTGGCGTCCAAAGTGCTTGCGTGGCGCGCAGCGCAACCCGACCTGTTTCTGGTTTCATCCGGCGGCTTGCTGGTGAGCGAGCTGCCCAGCGACCGCATCAAAAGCGAATTTATTCTCAAGGGTTTGGCGGCCTTGAAGTACGACGCCGTCGGCGTGCAATGGCGCGACCTGGCTTACGGACCGGAAATGTTACTAACTGCGCCCTTGCCCTGGGTAGCGACCAACGCCGCAGAAGGCGGCTTTGCCAAACAGCAGCGCGCGCGCCACGGCAATGTCGAGCTTGCCTTCTTCAGTTGGCTCGACCCGCGCGCGACGCCGAAAACCGGCGTGCCGCCGAGTGCGGATAACACGGCGCTGGCCAGTGCCGTGACCAAAGCCAAACGCGCGGGTGCGTTAACGTTATTGTTTACGACACTGCCACTGAACGAAGCGCGCGCGCTGCTCCCGCTCACCGATCTGGACCTGCTGCTGCTGAAGGCCCCGGATGAAACCTTCGGCGCGCCGCAACGCATCGGCACGACGCTGGTACTGCAACCCGGCACACGCGGCATGCGCCTGGGGCGCGTCGATCTCGTCATCGACAAGAAAAATCGCATTCGCGATTTCAAACACGAGGCGGTCAAGCTCCCTGCCGATGTGCCCGACGCGCCGATGCTGGATGACTGGTACGCGCAGTACAGCGCGAAACTCAAAGAGGATTATTTGCGCCGCGTCGAAATACGCAAGGCGCTGAACACCGGCACGCCCGACTACGTCGGCGCCGACGCCTGCAAAACCTGTCATGTCGCGGAGCATGAAAAATGGAGCGCCAGCAAACACAGCCGTGCGTGGGAAGCGCTCGAAGGCGTGAACAAGATTTTTGACCCCAACTGCGTCGGCTGCCACAGCGTTGGTTACGAAAAGCCGGGGGGATACATCGACCCCTCCATGACCGGGCATCTCGCCAACGTGCAATGCGAGAACTGCCATGGCGCCGGACGTGCGCACATCGACTCCGG
>JANOOV010000225.1:0-16660 GCA_031421535.1 Gammaproteobacteria bacterium | reverse complement strand
CCGACGTTCGATTTCGGTAATCATTGGGCCAGCTGCGGCAATGATGGCTGGCACAAAGTTATGGGTCGGTTGCAGTGCTTTCGTGAGTAAATCGGGGGCTACTTCGAGCTGGCTTGCTTCGGTAGCCGCGCTACGGAACGTGGCGCGCTGCGTTTCGGTTAGTCGCATGAATTAATCCTGAATTAGAAAACGCGGTCGCGCAAAATCCCGAACAAATATTTTCCATAGCCGTTCTTGGCCAGTGGAGCGGCGAGCACTTCAAGATCGCCAGCGCTGATGTAACCCATGCGGTAGGCGATCTCCTCTGGGCAGGCGATCTTTAATCCTTGCCGACGCTCGATGGTCTCAACGAAATGCGCCGCTTCGAGCAGCGTTTCGTGCGTGCCGGTGTCGAGCCATGCAATGCCGCGCCCCATGACCTTGACATCCAGTTGGGCGCGCTCCAGGTAGATGCGATTCAGATCGGTAATCTCCAGCTCGCCGCGCGCAGACGGTTGAATACTGCGCGCGATGTCGACCACCTGGTTATCGTAAAAGTAAAGACCCGTAACCGCGTAGCGCGACTTGGGTTGTTTGGGTTTCTCTTCGATGGAAACGGCCTTGCCCGCGCGATTAAATTCCACCACTCCATAGCGTTCAGGATCGTTCACCGGGCAGGCAAACACCGTTGCGCCGTGGGTTTTCGCCGCCGCTGCTTTGAGATCGGTTCCCAAATCGTGGCCGTAAAAAATATTGTCGCCCAGCACCAGTGCGCACGTGTCGCGGCCGATGAAGTCGGCGCCGATGATGAACGCTTGAGCGATGCCGTTCGGTTCGGATTGCACGGCGTATTGAATAGTCAAGCCCCAGCGCTTGCCGTCACCCAGCAATTGTTCGAAGCGCGGAATATCCTGCGGCGTGGAGATCAACAAAATATCGCGGATGCCCGCGAGCATGAGCGTGCTCAGCGGGTAATAGACCATCGGTTTGTCATACACCGGCAGGAGCTGTTTCGAAATCACCTGCGTGACGGGGTACAGGCGCGTGCCTGATCCACCGGCGAGGACTATTCCTTTCATACGGGCATGCTCCGGTTATTTTTCATCGATCGATGTAGGGTGGGTTAGACGCTTGTTTGCGTCGTAACCCGCCAACCGTGCCGTCAGGCACTCCTCAACAAAACCGGTGGTGTGCTGCGCACGCTTGGCGGGTTACGCAAACCGCTAACCCGCCCTACATTTACGCGGCGAGTCAGACTCGCGCCTCACGACCCGCTGGCTTCCACGGATAAATCGTCGCGCCTTGTTTTTGTTCGGGTGCACGCCCCCCCGCGACCGCCTCCGGAACCAGCGACGCCAGTAACATGCGCAGTTGCGCATCGTCGTACTCGTCGGCGGCTTTTTTCAAAGCCGCCACCGCATCGGCCAGCACGTCGGCATCCACCGTCCGACAGTTGGCAAAAAATATTTTCGGGTGCCGGGTGGTTGCAAGCAGCTCGGCATCATGCACCAGCTCTTCGGAAAGTTTCTCGCCGGGGCGCAGGCCGGAGTAGACGATTTCAATGTCTATTCCGGGCTTCTTGCCCGCCAGCCGGATTAGTTGCTCCGCGAGGTAGGAAATTTTTACCGGCTCGCCCATGTCGAGTACCAGCACTTCGCCACCTTTACCGATCGCGCCCGCTTGCAAAATCAACTGGCAGGCTTCGGGAATGGTCATGAAGTAACGTTGCACATCGGGATGCGTGACGGTCACCGGTCCGCCGCGCGCAATCTGTTGCTGAAATAACGGAATAACACTGCCCGACGAACCCAGCACGTTGCCGAAACGCACGGTGATAAAGCGCGTTTTCGAACGCCTGCCCAAGTCCTGACACACCATTTCGGCCACGCGCTTGGTCACACCCATGATGTTGGCGGGGTTCACCGCTTTGTCCGACGAGATCAGCACGAAGGTTTCGCACCCGTGGCGATCCGCCAACGTCGCCAGCGCGTGTGTACCTAATACGTTATTCATCACCGCCGAGCGCGCCTGACCTTCAAGGATCGGCACGTGTTTGTAAGCCGCCGAGTGAAACACCACCTGCGGTTGATAGGTGCGTAACGCCGCTTCCACCGCCACGCTGTCACACACATCGCCCAGCAGTGGAATCAACGGCAAGGTGGGAAAGTTGCGTTGCAACTCCCGCTCGATCTCATACAGATTAAATTCGCTTTGTTCATAGGCGATCAGACGCACGGGGCCCAAGCGCGCAATTTGTCGGCATAGCTCCGCACCAATCGAACCGCCCGCACCGGTGATGAAGACCGTTTTGCCGTGAATCGCGTGGGCGATGGCTTGCCAGTCCAGCTGCACCGGGTCACGCCCCAGCAAGTCTTCAATGTGCACGTCGCGAACATCACGCAAGCTGGCCTGCCCGCCGCCGCTCACCTGCACGCGCGGCAGCATGCGAAACGGCAGCCCGGTGCTCTCGCAAATTTCCACGACGCGGCGAATCTCCTGCGTGCTCGCCGACGGCAGCGCGATCACGATAATGTCAATCTCGTAATCCGCAACCACGGCGGGGATATCGCTGCACTTGCCCGCCACGCGCAAACCGTGAATCTCTTTGCCGACGACGTGCGCGTTGTCATCCACGAGCACAATGGGACGATAAGGACTCGACAAATCGCGCAGCATGTCGCGAATCAGAATCTCACCCGCGCCGCCCGCACCGACCACGAGCGCACGCTGGCCTTCGACACGATAAAGATGACGATCTTTGGCCCAGCGATACAACAAGCGCGGCCCGCCCAGCAACAACATCAGCAGAATGCCGTCGAGTACAAACACCGAACGCGGAATGCCCTCAAGGCGTGTCGCCAGAAAAATAACGATGGCGGTGACGGTTACTCCCACCGCAACGGCGTTAAGAATGCGCACCAGATCGGGCAGCGACGCAAACCGCCAAATACCGCGATACAGGCCGAAATACCAGAACATCCCCCCTTGTAAAACCATCACGAGGGGAAGTAGCAGGAGCGCTTCCCGCCAATAAACCTCCGGAAAACTTTCGAGATTAAAGCGCAGCGCGTACGACCCCAGCCACGCGATGGGAATCATGAGCAGATCGTGCGCAAATGCAGCCCAGCGATTTCTTAGTCTATCGAGTACGCCCACATGTCCCCCTGATCCGCCGCCGATAAATTGTCACACCTCAGATCGGCCTGAGCAAAGTGCAAGTAACATGCCCCGTCATCACTGTGCGTCGAACGCAAATAATCGAAACCAAAGCCCTTCTGCAATCAGACGGCTTAGAAACCATAGTTCACGAACTTTGACGGGTCAAACCTGTAAGCGGGCTTTTCAACTGCGCCACCCAAACGATTAACGTCACGTACGCCACCACCCAACCAGCAATGATCAGCCACTGGACAAGATGCGCCATGTGCGGCGCCGCCAGCGCCGATGCCGCACACGCGAGCATGAGCGCGTACGCCCACAACACGGTCTTGCGATGTCCGAAACCCCGCTGCACCAAGCGTTGATAAAAATGCGTGCGATGCGCCTTCCACACCGGTTCGCCGTGCAGTGTGCGCCAAATCAGCGTCACCGTCGCGTCGGCTATAAACGGCGAAAATATCAAGACCGGAATCCAGATTGGAAAAAGTCCGTCGCGCACGCCCCATAATGTAAAGCCCGCCACCAGCAACCCGGACGAATAAGCACCGGCATCGCCCATGAAAATGCGTGCCGGGGGAAAGTTAAAGCACAGGAATCCCAACGCGGCGGCGGCGATGGCCAGGCTCAATATTGCGAACCAGGTGTGGCCCGCGAATCCGCCGATCAGCGCAAAGGCGCCGAAACCAATACCTGTCATGCCACCGGCAAAACCGTCCATGCCGTCCATGAAGTTGTATAAATTGATCATCCACACCACCAGCAGCCAGGTGACCGGCACGGCCAGTTCACGCGGCAAGCGTGCCACCCAACCGGGCAACTCCAACTGCTCAAGCACGAATCCGCCCGTTAATATCAACACTCCCGCCACGCCGTGCACGAGCAAGCGCAGCAATGCAGACAACGACTGCCGATCATCGACAAAACCGATGCCTGCCACCAGTAACCACGCGGTCACGAGCCACGGCAATCCTGCGGGGATTGCGCTGCGCAGCATAGACCACAACACCCCGACAACCAGAATCGACACCACCATCGCGACGCCCCCCGAACGCGGCACCGGCTGGCTGTGCAGCGAGCGCTCGGTGGGATGATCTAAAATGTAAAGACGCGAGCCCGGCCGGGAAAACCGCAACGTCAACCCTGCGGACAACGCGAACGCAGACAAGGCGGTCACAATAAACTCAAATGCCACGACGCAACTCGCGCTGGAAAGCCACCATGCCGGGCAACGCGGTACGCAGATTTTGCTGCGGGGAAAATTCCAGTTCGCGCACCATCCGCGCGTTCCGATACCAGGCATGCCCGACGAGCTTTTCCAGCGCCTTGCTATCGAAGGGCATCGGTCGGCCGCTCAAGCGTGCCAGCACATCGCCGCCGCGTGCGCCGATGCGCAACCACGTGACGGGTGTCGCCCAGCTCTGCATCGGGCGACCGAGCGCGGCGCATACTTGCCGGTAAATTTCATGGGTCGAATACATTTCGCCATCGGTCGCGATGTAGGTTTTCCCAACCGCCTCGGGCCGTCGTGCGAGTAACAGCACGGCTGCGACCACGTCATCCAGATGAATCATTGAGCGCTTGTTGACTGTTTTTGGCGGTGGCGGAAACCAGCCGCGATCTACAGCGGCCAGCATGCGCGAAACCAGACCCTCACCGCCGATGCCGTAGACCGGCGGCAGTCGCAAAATGCTGTATTGCAGCCCGCTTGCACTGCGCACCGCCTCCTCAGCTGCAAGCTTGGCGCGACCGTAAGCGGAGGTGGGCGCAAGCGCACTGCTTTCATCCAAACCTTCGCCACCCTCGCTCATCACCCTTACGCTGCTGACCAACACGAAGCGCCGCACGCCGACATGCTGCGCTTCGCCCAGCAAGGCGCGCGTCCCCTCGGCCGTAACCGGCCAGTGCCCGGCCTCTGGATCAACACCTGGCGCCATATTGCGCGGTGCATGACTGGCCAGGTGCAGCACGGTACCCACGCCTGCGCATGCCGCACGTAACGACGCGAGTTCGGTAACATCGCCAACGCAAACCTGCGGCGCTTTGCCCGGCCACAAACCGGCAACATCATTACGCCGTGGCGCACGCACCAGCACGCGCACCGGCGCCGACTCCGCCAATAAGCGCGCGACCAGCACGCGACCGATATAACCGGTCGCTCCGGTCACCAAAATCAAATCGGGTTGCAACGGCATCGTAAATAGGCGCGTTCAGTTGCGGCGAGTCAAAGAGAGATGTCACGCATGCACAAGTGTAGCTGTGAATCCCACGTCGGACTGACCAGACCGAATACGCTTGCCAGTTTCGCATTCGACATTTGCGAGTTTTGCGGGCGCCTGGCTGGAGTCGGGTAGTCGCGGGTAGTGATCGGCGTCAGGCGCGGCAGGCGCACGTCGCTGCCGGTACGTTGCGTGATATTTTCGAGGATGGCCTGGGTGAATCCAAACCAGGAGGTCACACCCGAACCGGTGAGATGGTAAGTGCCGATGACTGCGCCGATGTCCAGTCCGTTGCGGCCCGCGAGTATCTGGCCGGTCATTTCGGCGATCATACGGCTCCAGGTCGGCGCGCCGATTTGATCGGCAACCACTTTCAGCTCATCGCGCTCCTTGCGCAGGCGCAACATGGTCAACAGAAAATTCTTGCCGCGCGCGCCATACACCCAGCTGGTGCGAAAAATCAGATGGGGTACACCCACCGCCTGGATCGCCCGCTCACCGGCCAGCTTGCTTGCGCCGTAAACGCCCAGCGGATTGACCGGATCGTCTTCTACATACGGCTGGGTTTTCACGCCATCGAAAACATAGTCGGTGGAATAATGCACCAGTGCGATGCCCAGCCGTTTGGCCTCTTCCGCCATGATGCCGGGCGCATTGCCGTTGATGGCGGTGGAAATGTCAACCTCAGACTCCGCTTTATCCACCGCCGTATAGGCAGCCGCATTGACAATCAGATCGGGACGGGAATCGCGGATCACGCGGCGAATCGAATCCGGATCGGTCAGATCCATGCCCTGCCGATCAACTGCAAGCACCTCGCCCAACGTTGCCAACGTGCATTGCAATTCCCAGCTGACCTGGCCGTTTTTACCGATCAATAAAATTCGTTTTCTACCGCGCGCCATCGTCCCCTCCCAGCAATAAAATATAAGGTTGGTTAGCGCTGTTTGCGTAACCCACCAAGCGTGCACAGCACACAATTTTTCAACGTTGACATATTTTTATGGCACGACAATCCTGGCTGCTTCGCCCGCGCGCAGTGCCACTCCTTTGGTTGCGAACGTCACTTCCAATGCGTATCTGGACTCATCGCGCTTTGGAATAGGCTCCGCTCCGATCTGGGTTACGCGGCCCTCGTAGCTACGGCCAGCCACTTTCACGGTGACTATTTGTTCCACCTTGTGCGCCCGCACCTGAGCGAGTGTGGCCGCAGTGCGTGCGACCATCACGTCAGCTTGTGCAACCGCAAACAACGGCGTCGCCTGCAATTGGGTGACCACGGTTTGTCCCATCTCAGCAAAACGCTGCACGACCACAGCATCAAACGGCGCGCGCACTGCGCTGTATTTTAAATCGCTTTCGGCTTGCGCCAGCGCGGTGTTGGCTTTTTGAAATTCCGCCTCAGCGACGTCAAAACCGATGCGTGCCAGCTCCATGTCGTGCTCGGATAACAGGGTCGCGTTGAATAATTCCTGCGAACGATTGAGCTCGCGTTGCGCTTCGTTGCGCAGGCGCGTGTGGCGCGCCAATTGCGCTTTGGACTGCTCCAGATTCGCCTCGCGCACTTTGCTGTCCAAGCGCAGCAGTACCTGGTCTTGACCGACGCGCTGGCCAACCTGCGCCGACACCTCGACCACCACGCCGGAAACCGGCGTGCTGAGTTCGACGCGCCGCGCCCACTGCAACGTAGCGTCAAATTCGTCGGCGCTCGCCAGAGATGACAGCGACGCCGTCATGCACAGCAACAGGATCGCAAGCCCCCATTTGATTTTACCCGTCATTATTTTTCTCCATTTTTTTCGATGGCCAGTGGTTGCCCGATCAGCGCTTCCAGACGCGCGCGGGTCATGGCAATGGCGAATTCGGTTTCGGCGGCGCGCAACCGCGCTTCGGACTGGCGCACCATCGCGTCACCTAAATCGGTGCGCATTTCCTGTTCGTATTGCAGGCGGCTGCGGTCCAGATACAGCTCGCGAAAATCGTGCAGCGCTTGCGCTTCTTCGCGCTGGATACGCAGCACATTCAACTGACCGTGCAACTCCTGCACTGCAATTTTGACATCTTGCTGCCGCGCCGCAAGTTGCGCCTGAACACGACGTAACTCGGCTTGTTGCTGTGCGATCTCGGCGCTGACTTTGCCGCCGCTTACCAGCGGAATATCCAGCACGATGCCCGCCCGCCATTGATCGCGCGAGCTCAAATCACGCGAGAATTTCGCCACCTCCGCTTCCGCGTCCAGCGTCGGCCAATACCCCGCACGCGCACTACTCACCCGCTGCGCGAATGCCGCGACGCGCTCGCGCGCCGCGAGAATCGCCGGATTAGTTTGTAACGCCTGGGCCTGCAGCGCGTCCAAATCCGGGGCGCTGGTTGCGGTGGTTTGCAAATTGGGTGATGCCAACTCAGTGGGCAGACGCCCCGACCAGTTCAACGCGCGTGCCAGACGCATGCGGCTCGCGCGTTGTTCGGCGGTGGTTTCGTACCAGCGACGGCGCAGGTCTTGATAATAGCTGTGCCGTTCCGCGACGACGAGATCTGACACCTGGCCTAATTTGCGGCGATCCCGGGCGTGATCGTAAGTCACATAGGCGATCGACATGGCTTCGTAGTCACGCGCGTAACGCAAGTCCGCCAGCAATACGTCGAAGAAGCGCGCCATGATGTCAACACGGCGTACCCCGCGCGCCTCGACTAGCCGCCATTGCTGGCTGAGCACATCGGCGGCCGCCGCCTCCACTGCGCCGCCGCTGCGCCCAAAATCATACAAACGTTTGCGGGCCAACAGGCTCGCACCGTGGTCGTCGTGCGAACGGTCGGGCGAAACATCGGAAGGCTCGACATAGCGACCGCGCAACTGCGCGGAAACCGTCAGGTCAGTCGTGGACTGCGCGCTGCGCTCACGGGCTTGCGCCAGATCCAGCTCCGCCAGCGCCTGTTCGAGATCCGGCTGATTCGCGTCCGCCAGTGACAACGCGTATTCGAGCGTTAAAGGCTCAGGCAATACCGCTTCAGGCGATACGGCACTCCACGCCGGACTGCTAGACATCAGCAACCCAACCAAGCCAACGAGATTAAATAAAGCACCCCTTCCCCCTGCAAAGGGGAAGGAATTCTTCGTTCGGGCATTCATGTCGTATTTCATCCACCGCGCTTTGCACGTTTGTATTTTGCAAACGACATGTCTTTTTCGTTGAATTTTCCGGCGACGACGTACTCGCCCAGCCACATGAATTCTTCCACGCCCGATGTCGCGCCGGTCAAACGCGCGGTGGGCTTACCCTCCAGATCAAAAAATTGAAACACCGGCGTCGCACGCACCCGGTGACCGGCGAACGCCCAGTCTTTTTGCGTGCGCACGACACCGTCGAAATCCGTCATTTCCGGATCACCCTTGATATCGATGGAGAACGCTAAAAAATGCTCGCGGAAATATGCCTGTACTTTTGGCTGATTGAGCACGGTTTCCTTCATGCGATGGCAGAACGGGCAATCGTCCAGTTCAAAAAATATCAGAATGCCCTGCTTGCCTTGCGCGCGGGCCTTGACCAACTCGTCCTGCATATTGTTAAACGTTTCGTTGAAGAAAAACTTGTAGGGGTCGCGCCCGACTTCGGCATGCAATGGCAACGCCACTGCCGTTAGCAATAACAGACAAAGAATTCGTACCGCGCTTCGCATACGGGCACCCCGTGACTATTTGGCGGGACTACTTTCCTGACTCATGAATTTCTCGATCGACTTGCCGGTGATCTGGCCCGACTGCTTGCCCACCACTTCGCCTTTCGGGTTGATCATAAAACTGGTTGGCAAGCCCGGAATGGAACCCAGCGCGCTACTGGGTCCGGGCGCACTGCGCAGCACCGTGTAACTGATCGAATAGTTGTCGATAAATTTTTTGAGTTTCGCGGTATCGACGTCTTCAAAGTTAACGCCAAGCACCACGGCGTCTGTATCCTTGTGCGTCTCGTGAAAAATGATGAGCTCCGGTAACTCTTCCAGACACGGCGGACACCAGGTCGCCCAATAATTTACCACCACCCACTTGCCGCGATAATCCGACAGTTTGTGCTTCACGCCTTTGATGTCCGGCAACTCGAAATCCACCGGTTCCGCGCAGGCGGTTGAGCCGATCATGGCGATGACTGTCATCGCCACAGCGGGCAGCCAGCGTGTGGCGATTGTTTGCATACTCATGGAAGATTCCTTGTGGGGGTAGGTTATAAATTAACGACGCTCACCGGTTAGTCTCAATTTCCGGTCCAATTGTTCCATACGTTCCGGCGTGCCGATGTCAAACCAACCGCCTGCGTACAATTCGCCACTGGCACAGCCCTGTGCAATCGCCGTGCGCAGCAAGGGCGCCAGCGGAAACGCACCAGGATGACAGCCGTCAAATAATTCGGCGCGATACATGCCGATGCCGCTGAAGGTGAGCTTCGCCACGCCGGTTTCGAGCAACACGCCGTCGGCAAAAAAGAAATCACCGTGCGGATGCTGCGGCGGGTTCGGCACCAGCACCAGATGCGCCAGCGTGCTCATAGTGCGCGGCAGTTGCGTAAACGGATAGTCGGTCCACACGTCGCCATTGACCACCACGAACGGCTCCGCGCCCAGCAGCGGCAAAGCCTTGAAAATGCCGCCGCCGGTTTCCAGCGCCGTGGCGCCCTCGGGCGAATACCTCAGATGCGCGCCGTAACGCGCACCGTCGCCCAGCACCTGTTCGAACTGCTCACCGAGCCAGGCATGATTGATGATGATATCGGCAAATCCCGCGCGCACCAGAGCTTCGATGTGATACTCAATCAAGGCCTTGTCTGCGACCTTGAGCAAGGGCTTGGGGGTGTGATCGGTCAGCGGGCGCATGCGTTCGCCGCGCCCGGCGGCGAGAATCATCGCTTTCATAATTCAGTGGCCCGCATGTAATTCCCGCAACAACGTTTCCAGGGCGCGCAGCTCGACATATCGACTGCACACCTGCAACACATAATTCAACGTGCGCGGAATATCTTTCAGGTAACCCGGCTTGCCGTCGCGATGCTTCAGGCGTGCAAAAATTCCGACGGCCTTGAGATGACGTTGCGTGCCCATCAGATCGAACCAGCGGCGAAATTGCGCGGCGTCATTTACATCCACGCCGCGCGCGACCAGATTTTTACGATGCTGCTCGGTCCAGTTTTCCACCTGGACTTCCGGCCAGGCGATGTAGCAATCACGCAGTAACGATGCGACGTCATAGGTAATCGGCCCGTAGACCGCGTCCTGAAAATCCAGCACGCCGGGATTATGTTGCGGCGTGACCATCAGGTTGCGCGCGTGAAAATCGCGATGCACCAGCACCTTCGGCTGCTCAAGCGCGGAGTGCTTCAGCACCTCGCATGCGTCCTGCCATACGCGCCGCTGTGCGTCGGTCCACAACACGTTTAAATGTCGAGCCACGAACCATTCGTCGAAGATCGCCAATTCACGCGTGAGCAGCGCGTCGTCATACGCGGGCAGTGCACGCACTTCGGCAAGTGTGGTGGTTTGCAGCATCAGCAAGGTATTGAGTGCGTCAGCGTACAGCCGATCAACATTGCCGGAATTTAAAACATTGAGATATTGAGTTTGTCCCAAATCGCTGAGCAGCAGAAAGCCGAGCGACAAATCCACCGCGATGATTTCCGGAACCTGCACGCCGACGCGCTGCAGCAATTGCGCGAGACGCATGAACTTGGCGTTGTCTTCTTTTTCCGGCTGCGCGTCCATCGCAATAAGCGATTTATCGTTGAAATTGATGCGGAAGTAACGCCGAAAGCTCGCATCTTCAGATGCAGGGTTAATGTCAAAACGCGGCATGCGCGCGGCGGTTTTTAGCCAGTCAATCAGTTGTTGTTTGCGCGTATCCATGAAACTTCCAGAAGCTACAGTTTTTTCAACAGCACCACATAGGCGATGGCGTAGTCAGCTTCATCGGCAATACTTAAAAAACTTTCACCGATGCCGAAACGTTCGACAAATTCACACCCGGCACCCTGCCACTGCAACAACGGCTTGCCGTGCTCATCATGCGCGACCACCGCGTGTTTGAGCGACAGGCCGTCGCGGAATCCCGTGCCCAGGGCTTTAGCGGCAGCTTCTTTCGCAGCAAACCTTTTAGCGAGAAAGCGTGCCTGCACAGCGACGTTGCTCAGTTTGGTAAATTCGGTAAATTCGACGTCGCTCAACACGCGCGCCGCAAACCGTTCACCGTGTTGTTCCAGGTTGGTCTGCATGCGCGCCACGCGCACGATGTCGGTGCCGATACCAAAAATCACAATGCTCTCGCGGCAACGATCAGGCGTTTCATTTCGCGCACCGACTCTTCCATGCCGCTGAATAACGCGCGCGCGATAATCGCATGGCCGATGTTCAATTCACGCAACGGTGTCAGCGCGGCGATGGGTTGCACGTTTTGATAATTCAGGCCGTGGCCCGCATTGACCTGCAAACCTTGCGTGACGCCGTAGCGAGCCGCTACGGCGATGCGCTCAAATTCATTGCCGCGTTCGAACGCATCTTTTGCTGCGGCATAGCGGCCGGTGTGTATTTCGATCACTGGCGCACCAGCGGCACAGGCGGCGTCGATCTGGCGCGCGTCCGGTTCAATGAACAACGACACGCGCACGCCCGCCATGCGCAGATGCTGGCACACCTCGCGCAGCCGCGTGAGATTGCCAACCACGTCCAGGCCGCCCTCAGTGGTGAGCTCTTCGCGACGTTCCGGCACCAGACAACAATCGGCCGGTTGAATAATTTCGGCGAATTTCACCATCGCGTCGGTCGCCGCCATTTCCAGATTCATGCGCGTGAGCAACATGCCTTTGAGCATTTCCACGTCGCGCTCCTGAATGTGGCGGCGATCTTCGCGCAAATGCAACGTGATGCTGTCGGCACCGGCGGTTTCCGCCGCAATCGCCGCTTGAATCGGATCGGGATAACGGGTGTGGCGCGCCTGACGAATCGTCGCGACGTGGTCGATGTTGACACCTAAAAGGATTTGGCTTTGGTTGTTCATGGTTTTATACCTTCACATCGTGCGCAGGGCGCACGCTACGCTGAATGAGTGTTCGACTATGCAGCGGTTTGTCGCCCAGGTAATGTGCCAACACCGTGCGCATCAGACGCTTGGCTTCGCGTAAGCATTGCGCATCAGTCAAGTCCAGGCGCCCCAACGCCAGCAAGGTCGCGCCACTGACGGCGACGCTCACCGAGCGCTCATTATACGCGACCGGTCCGCGCTCCAGTTCATAGCTGTAACGTTGCTCGGGCTGCAATGCAACACCGGTGTCGGCAGCATGGTCAAGCATCAATCCGTAGCCGAGTTCATCAAGCAAGTGTTTTTCAAATGTGCGCAGAATGCGTTCCTGCGCCGTGGCGATGTCACCCTGCACTTCGCCCAAACTGCGCAACGCCTCCCCGTAGTGGGTAAACAATTTCGGGTGGGCATCGTGCCGCTGCAATAAGCGCAGCATGATTTCATTCAGATAAAAACCGCACGGCGCCGCCGCCATCGGGAACGATACCACCGGCCCGTCTTCCTCCACGCCGGTCAGCGTGACCAATTCACCGCGCCCGCTCCACGACAGCAACAGCGGCCGGAACGGTTGCAGGAAGGCAGCCCAGCGTGACTTTTCTTTACGCACGCCGCGCGCGACGGCACCGACGCGGCCGTGTTCCGGCGTGAACAACTCCAGCAACACACTGGTGTCCCGATACGCACGGTGGTGCAGCACAAAACCATGCTGCAACGCCACGCGCGAGGGACTACTCATCCGTGTACCCGAGACTGCGCAACGCGCGCTCGTCGTCCGACCAACCCTCGCGCACCTTGACCCATAATTCCAAAAATACTTTGCTGCCGAAGGTACGTTCCATTTGCTCGCGTGCCTGACGTCCCACTTCTTTGAGGCCCTGCCCGGCTTTGCCGATCACGATGCGTTTTTGCCCTTCGCGTTCGACAAAAATCACGGCGGCCACGCGGCGCAGCGCCCCGTCCATTTTGAACTGCTCGATCTCGACGGTGAGCGCGTAGGGAATTTCCTGACCCAGCGAGCGCATCAGCTTCTCGCGAATAAATTCCGCCGCCAAAAAACGCTCGCTGCGATCAGTGACTTGATCTTCAGCGAAAATCGGCTCGGACTCCGGCAGCAGCTCGACGAGCTTGTTCTCCAGCACATCGACATTGGTGCCCTTTTGCGCCGACAGCGGAAATACTTCAGCGAACTTCATTTTCTCGCCGAGCTGTTGCAGGTACGGCAGCAACACTTCTTTCTGGGGCAGGGTGTCGACTTTATTCAACGCCAGAATGACCGGTGTCGCGACGCCCTTCAGCGCATCGAGCACAATCTGGTCTTCATCGGTCCATTCCAACCCGTCGACCACAAACACGATGGCATCGACGTCCTGAATCGCCGCCAGCGCGGTGCGATTCATATGCCGGTTGATGGCACGCTTGCCGTCGCGATGCACGCCCGGCGTGTCCACGAACACCAACTGCGCACCGACGACGGTCTTGATGCCCAGAATGCGATGCCGTGTGGTCTGCGGCTTGCGCGACGTGATGCTGATTTTCTGACCGATCAGCCGGTTCAGCAGCGTGGATTTGCCGACGTTCGGTCGGCCGACGATGGCAACATAACCGCAGCGGAAAGATTTCTGGTCCGACATTTTAGAGAATTACCTGCGTGAATTATTGGCGCGCTTGAGCGAGTTTATACCGACAACAGTTTCAGCGCTTTCTGTGCGGCGTCCTGCTCCGCCTTGCGGCGACTGGCGCCTTCACCGATCACTGGCTGTTTTAACCCTTCCACTGCGCACGTCACCGTGAAAGATTGCGCATGCGGCTCGCCGCTGATTTTCGCCACGGTGTAGTCCGGCAGCGGCGCGTGGCGCGCTTGCAGAATTTCTTGCAACAGTGTTTTCGGATCTTTGATACCCCCCACGGCGGCGACATTTTCCAGCGGTTGCTGCAACATGTTCAGCACCAGCGCACTGGCGTGTTCCAGTCCGCGGTCGAGGTACACCGCGCCGATGATCGCCTCAATCGTGTTGGCAAGTATGGAGTCGCGGTCAAAACCACCGCTCTTGAGTTCGCCCGGACCCAAGCGCAAATAGTCGCCCAGATGAAGCATGCGTGCCGCGACTGCGAGCGTTTCGCCTTTAACCAGGCGCGCACGGTAACGGCTGAGTGTGCCCTCATCGTCGTGCGGAAAACGCGCGTACAACGCGTTGGTGATCACAAAACTGAGAATGGCATCGCCCAGAAATTCGAGGCGCTCGTTGTTGTCAGCGCCGACGCTACGGTGCGTCAACGCAACGTGCAATAAATTCGGATCGCGGAATTCGTACTGCAGCGCGCGGCACAGACGGGCGAAATTTGGTGTCATTTGTGAATTAGTTACCAACCTCAACCGCCTTGCTGAACGACACCAGCACATCGACGTTACCGACGATGTTTTTGCGCGCTTCATATTCGACCGACACGCGCATGCCCTTGCCGGTCTTTTCCACAGTGACGTCGCTTTTTTCAACGTGATCCACGTTGTCGATACCCAGGCGCTTCATCAGCCGGTCAACGACTTCGGTCGAAGACTTGCCCATCAGGCTCGAATCTGTTTTCAGCGAGTCCAATGCCGCGCCGACTTTGAAGCTGTCGTAATAAATCGGGTAAAGCTTCAGACCGATCAACACGAAGAACGCAGCCATCGCCAGTATCAGTATGATCCCCATCGTGGTCATGCCGCGTTGGTGTACGGGAGTCATTGTCATGCCGGTCTCCTATTTAATGCTCGAACCGATACGGCTCCAGGCGACTCTGGAATCGGCGGAATCAAAATTCATCCAGATCATGAACGCTTTGCCGACCAGATTCGCTTCCGGCACCATGCCCCAGAAACGGCTGTCGTTGCTATTGTCACGATTGTCGCCCATCGCAAAATAGGAACCCGGTGGCACGCGCACATCGAAGTCGCCATAATTTTTGCGCGGATCAATCAGGATGTCGTGCTTAACATCGTCCAATTGCTCCACCAGTTGAGCCGCGCCGCTCATGACAATACCCGATCCCACGCCGGTATAGAGCCCCAAGGCGACCTGATCCACGCGCGTTTCGTTGACGTAAAGCACCTTGTTTCGATACGCGATGCGATCACCCGGCAGGCCGATCACGCGCTTGATGTAGTCGATGGACGGATCTTTGGGAAAACGAAATACGAATACATCGCCGCGTTTGGGCGTACCGATTTCGACGACCTTGGCGTTGATCACCGGCAGACGAATACCATAGGCAAACTTGTTGACCAGAATAAAATCGCCGGTCAGCAAGGTGGGCATCATCGAGTTGGATGGAATACGAAACGGCTCCACCAGAAATGAACGTAATATCAGCACCGCAAAAATAACCGGAAAGAACGAGCGCGCGTATTCAACCACATGCGACTCACGCAAAATCGTTTCGGCACGCAGCTGTGCCTCCGCACGCCCCGACTCGCCCACATCAGCCGCAAGCAGCACTGCATCGGCCTTGGCTTTACGCCTGGGCTTCAGCAACAAAATGTCTAGACCCCACACGATACCGGTCACTGCCGCCAACGCGGCTAACACTGAGGCAAAATCGATATTCATTTATCCTTTCCTATTTTTAGAACCGCTAAAAACGCTTCTTGCGGTATCTCAACCGAGCCCACTTGTTTCATGCGTTTTTTACCGGCTTTTTGTTTTTCGAGCAGTTTGCGTTTGCGCGACACGTCGCCGCCGTAACATTTGGCGATAACGTTTTTGCGCATCGCCTTCACCGAGCTGCGCGCGATGATGTGCGCGCCGACCGCCGCCTGAATGGCGATATCGAACATCTGGCGCGGAATCAGCGTCTGCATGCGTTCCACCAGATCGCGCCCGCGCGGATACGACTGCTCGCGATGCACAATCACCGACAGCGCATCGACGCGCTCGCCGTTGATCAACACGTCGAGCCGCACCAGATCGGCGGGCGCAAAACGCTCGAATGCATAATCCAGCGACGCATAACCCCGGCTCACCGATTTGAGCCGGTCGAAGAAATCCATGACCACTTCCGCCATCGGCAGTTCGTAGCTCAGTTGCACCTGCTTGCCGACGTAGAGCATTTTTTTCTGCACACCGCGCTTCTCCATACACAGCGTAATGACGCTGCCCAAATATTCCTGCGGCACCAGGATATTGGCCGTAATAATGGGCTCGCGCATCTCGGCGATCTTGCCTTCTTCGGGCAATTTTGACGGGTTGTCAACATGGTGTGCCTCGCCGCGATG
>JANOOV010000224.1:0-3363 GCA_031421535.1 Gammaproteobacteria bacterium | reverse complement strand
CGTTCTTTGCCAAGTCCAAGCCCACGGTCGTAATATTCATCTCGGTCTCCTCCTGCCTCGGTTGATGGTAGATACCACTTTCCATCCTGGCGCATTCGACGCCGATTAAGAAGCGGGAGGAGACCATCACATCACGCTACGCCTCCTAATTTTTAAAGGCGATCCCCGCCACCTGAGAATGGTGCAGAGGCATGTTTAAAAATGAATTTTGAAACCCACCATGAAGTCGTCATCGATTTCGAGTTTGTTGTTTACATCGCCGATTTTGACTTTGAGGTTGCGGTAACCCAAATATAAAAACGCAGCTTTTGCGATTCTCAAATCCAGGTTTACGGTTAAATCGTGGTAACTGGCGGCATCCAGCATGGAGGTCATTTCCGGCGCATAGTAAAAATGCCCGCTGATTCCGACCTCCTTCGACAATCCAATACGGCCTTGCCCACCGAAACCCAGCGCAAGCAGGTCGTTGTTGCCGGGCGAGATATAAAACAAACGCCCGCCGAGTTTCACAGACCCGCTGACAAAGTTAATGCCGGTGTGCAAGCCCACTTCGGAGTCGTTATTTTTGTTGCCCTGTTTATCGAGGATGAGTATGCCCACATCGCCTTCAACGTTGCGTTGCATGCCAAACGCGTAGGTCGCCCGCAGCGCATCGCTGTGATAATTCAGGTCGATGCTTCTTGCCGCTACCGCGTTGGAAACAACGAGCAAAAGCGCGCACAAAAACAGTTTTTGCATGTCGCGGGCCTTTTGAATGGTTACGTTCTTTTTCTGCACCGAAATGTAGTTTGAGTTCCTTCCGAGTATTCGTTATCGGATTTACCGCACTCCAAGTTAAATGCCATTGGTAACGCCCCCTTTACCCGGTAAAGGTAAAAATACCGGGTTCCCGTGGTCGATGAATATCAGGGCGGAGCGCCCTGCGCAACCCAATCGACAATCGTTTGAACGTTTGCTGCGGAGATTGATCCGGTCTTTGGCATGGCGCTGCCGGCACAAGGAGGTGGTGCCGTCAGTTTATCCACAAGAATACTGGAGACGGTGCGCGGGTCGCCTGGTACAACACGTAGCGCACCCGAGCACCCCGAACTGGCGACATTGATCAGGTTCGCGTAGGCGGAGTCACTTGCCAATACTAAACTGCCTGCCTTCGCGACGCTGTTATGACACCCTGCATTAGTACAGCTTGTATTGAATATTGATTGTACGTTTCCGGACAGCGTGGATAGCGCGTTCGCCGCCCCCAAAATAACGGGGCTGGTCGCGCCGCTGACGGCAACGTTCACATAATTTCCGATGGGGTTGCTATCGAGCGTGACAGTTGCAGTAATGCGGGTCGAGGACTCAACGTTGACATTGGCGACGTTATAGCTGACCGAGCCGGTGCTGTTGGTCACGGTGACGGTTGGGATTGGGGTTGGGGTAAAACCCGCACCGATAATCGTCAGCGTAAACGGTGTGGTATTGGCCACAACCCCCACGGGGCTCACGGCAGTGACCCGTGTTTGCGCCACTTCGAAATTAACCGTGTTGGAGGACGCCGTGCCCTGGATGACAACGATGGGATAAATACCTGCTGTCGCAGTCTCGGTGGCGGACAACGTGATGTCGATTCTGTTGGCACTCACGAAGTTGGATGCGTGTGTGATGCCGTTATAGGTGACAGTGTCGGTGTTGATAAAACCAAACCCCACGATTTGCACCAGCTGCGCCACGCCCGTCGGTGACGATGCAGGGTTGAGACTGGAAATCCCGAATGACGATACCGAGAAATTAACGGTGTTGGATGCTTTCGCGCCGGGATTGGTGACGATGACGGGATAGCTGCCGGTGGTAGCAACATCAGCTGACGTCAATGTCACCGCAAGCTCAGTCGTGCTGACAAAGTTAGTGGTACGCGCGCTGCCATTATAGGTTGCGGCGGCACCGCTGGCGAAGCGGCTGCCTGATATCGTTAATGTCGGTGCTGCGCCCCCCGCCGGTACCGATGCGGGCGACAGGCTCGCAATCACTGCGGGCTCCACGATGACGGGATCCGGTGGCGGTGCCGTAATGCCTGATGCGCCGCCACTGCCGCCGCACGCCGACAGGCCGGCCATGATGGCCGCGACCATCCACATTTTGCAGCGTGTGGTGATTTGAATATCAAGATGAGCAAAGCCAAGCGTTGTATGGGGTTGCATGTGAGTTAAAGCTCCGCGTGAATAATCAGGGTTGGTACGAATTGGCATGGCTGCGCAAGAACGACCTGCTTCTATGCTGCTACTGTAATACATGAATCTGCACCGTAAAAACTGCGACCCCAGCGACGTTCGCGGGTAGCCAACTCGTGAACGTTTAGTGAAACGATACCGCGATCACTCTTTGTCGAAATACGCCGCGAACACGCGAATCCGTCAAACAATCGCATTTGTAGTTGATATATGCCCACGCTCGTCTAGCATCAATGTAACGAATCCAGGTTGCCCATCCCCCATGAAAAAAATACTGCATGCTGCTGGACTCATAAGCGCCTTGCTGGCGTCGACCTTGGTTTGCGCCGCAGAGCCTGCCGCTCCCGCCTCGCTCAACCGCATCATGGCCGACATCGGCACGACGATGATCGACATCTATCCCATTATCGTGACGCAACGCGAACTGACGGCGGCTGAAAAAAAATTGCTGCGCGCCCGCATCAAGCGCTTGTCCGAGTTGTTTGTGAGTGCCGAACCGTTTATTCGCGCGCGCCCGGAAACTTATGCCGTGTCGTATCGATTCATCCTCGAATATTTGCGCGAAACGCAGCGCGCCATCGACGACAAGAACCTGGACTACGCCCGTAACCGGCTCTACGGTTTAGGCTCGATCTGTACCTCGTGCCATACGCAGGACACCAAGCTACGTACGTTGTTTACCGGTGCGGGGCGCGAGCGCTTTCCTGACGACGCCGCGTACGCGGAATTTAATTTCCTCACGCGCAACTACGCCGAGGCGGAGAAATATATCGAGCGCGACCTGCGCTCCGGCAACACCAAGAGCGAATACGAGTTGATCCGGCCATTGCAGCGCCTGATCATCATTTACACACAGATCAAGAATCAGCCCGGAGCAGGCGCGGACGTGCTCAGCAAATTTGTCGAGCTCCCGACACACACCGAGGTAACACGCGGGGAATTGCAAGGATGGATTGCCGGGATGCGCCAGTTGGAGTTACGTGGCGTCAGTAAGATAACCGCTCCGACGTTTACTGAAATCGAAGCCCACATCCAAGAGTTTCTCGGTCCGTTGGATCAGCCGCTGCCGGTCATGCGCGTCCGGCCGGGTCAGGAAATTCAGCGCATCTGGCTGAACGGAGTGCTCTATCACTACCTCAACCGCAAGCCG
>JANOOV010000223.1:0-1733 GCA_031421535.1 Gammaproteobacteria bacterium | reverse complement strand
GCCCCGCAAGCCGCCGTATTCACCGAACAACGCGACGACGGCAGGTATCACCTGCTGATGATTTTACCGCCGCCCGCAGGCGCGTCCAGCGTCACCCTGCCGCGCGAAACAATTTTCATCATCGACACCTCCGGTTCAATGGCGGGCACATCGATGGATCAGGCGAAACAAGCCCTGGCGATGGCGTTGGAACGGCTGCGCCCGATGGACCGCTTCGACGTGATCGAATTTAACTCACGCACCCGCACGTTGTTCGGCGGCGCGCGCTACGCCAGTGTTGACAACCTGCAGCGCGCGCAACGTTTTGTCGCCGCCCTGCACGCCGACGGCGGCACCGAAATGGCACCCGCGCTGCGCGCCGCACTGGACGGCCGCGCGCATCACGAGGTGTTGCGCCAGGTGATTTTCCTGACCGATGGCAGCGTCGGCAACGAAGACGTGCTGTTCGAGCTGATTCAAAACCGGCTCGGCGACAGCCGCTTGTTCACCGTGGGCATCGGCTCCGCACCCAACAGCTACTTCATGAAAAAAGCCGCCGAATTCGGTCATGGCACTTTTACCGCCATCGGCGATGTGAAAGATGTGCAGGCCCGCATGAGCGCGTTGTTTGAGAAGCTGGAACAACCGGCGCTCACCGGCATCGACATCACCTGGCCCACCGACACCACGCTGGAATTCTGGCCGCGCAAATTGCCCGATCTCTACGCCGGTGAGCCGCTGATCATCAGCGCACGCACGACGGCCGCAACTGGAGAAGTGTCAATTCGTGGCACGCGTGGCCAGCAACCCTGGCACGCCACCCTGCCGTTGCACGGTGGAACGGCTGCCAGCGGCGTGAGCGTGGTGTGGGCACGCGCTAAAATCGAAGCCTTGCACGATCAGGCACTGGCGGGACTGGATGCTGCGCCGCTGCGCCAACAAGTGATCGACGTCGCGCTGCGCCATCATCTGGTCAGCAAATACACCAGCCTGGTCGCGGTCGATGTGACACCCAGCCGTCCTGACACCGACCCACTGCACACGCAGGCCATGCCGGTGAACTTGCCCGCCGGGATGGTGTACAGCAAGGTCTTCGGTGCTCTGCCGCAAACCGCCACACCCGCACCGCTATTGTTACTGGTCGGCGGCTTGCTGTTGCTGGTCGGCAGGGTGTTACGCCTGCGCGCAAAAACGGTATGAACATGCGCAGGATTATTACCCTCGGCGCGCTCACCTGCATGTTGCTGGGAGCGCTATTGCTAGGCAACGGCGCGTACATGTACGCGAAAGCGCAACTGGCGCAACGGCTATTGCAAAACGCTTGGGAACGCACATTGACCGGCGAGTCACAAGTCAAGCCCTGGCCCTGGGCCGACACCTGGCCGGTGGCGCGCCTGCGTTCACCGGCGCACGACATCGACAGTATCGTGCTGACCGGTGACAGCGGCCGGGTGCTGGCCTTCGGGCCCGGCCACCACGTCGGCAGCGCGCTGCCGACGCAAGCCGGGCATAGCCTGATCAGTGCGCACCGCGATACCCACTTCCGTTTTTTGCAAGACGTCACACTGGATGAAGAGCTGCAAGTACAGAACGCACGCGGCGAGTGGCGCCGGTATCGCGTGGTGGAAACTCGCGTGGTCGATGCAAGCAATATCGCTCTCGCGGAGCTGCCGCACGCATCGGCACTGACCCTCGTCACCTGTTATCCGTTCGACGCGCTACTGCCCGGCGGACCGCTGCGATTTGTGCTCACT
>JANOOV010000222.1:0-3170 GCA_031421535.1 Gammaproteobacteria bacterium | reverse complement strand
CAGATTTCATCCCAACTGCCGCGTTGCGGAAAAAATTTCTTGCTTACATATAAACATATGCGCGCGGCGAAATTTTTTCCGCGCCTTGCATTTGGGCGAACTCTGAATTTATAGAAGCATCCTAATGCGTTAATTTCAGGGGAAACACGTGGCAAAAAACGAAAAAGTCATTCGCCTGCTGACCATAAAAGAATCTTCCAACGAAGCGGAGGTGATCGCCAGCATGATGCGCAATGCCGGTTACGCGATCCGCTCATCCAACGTGGAAGACGCCGAAGACTTGCAGGAAGCCCTGGCCCAACAAACCTGGGATCTGGTGATTGCATCGCAAAACCTGCCCGCATTCAGCACCGACGACATATTGAAAATCATCAAGCAGGCGGGCAAAGACGTACCGGTTATCCTCACCGCCACGCTCTATGACGATGCTATCGCAACCGAACTGTTACGCGCCGGCGCACGTGACCTGATTCCTGAAACTAACCACGAATTACTGCTGCTGGTTATCGCCCGCGAGCTAAACGATCTGGAAGAACGTCGCGGCCACCGCAGTGCCAAGACCATGTACCGTGAAAGCGAACGCCGCAACCGTTCGTTGATGGACAGCTCGCGTGATGCGATTGCGTACATCCACGAAGGCATGCACATCTATACCAACGCCACCTACCTTGAGATGTTCAGCTTCGCGGAAGCGACCGACGTTGAAGGCGTTCCGATCATGGACATGATCGCGCCGGAGAACCACCAGCAGTTCAAAGGCATCTTGCGCCAGTTGAACGCCGGTGAAACTCCGGCGGGCGATGTTGACATGGCGCTGGTGCGCAGCGACGGCAAAAAATTTCCCGGCGTGCTGGTGTTCGCGCCCGCCAGTATCGAAGGCGAACCCTGTACCCAGGTGCTGATTCGCGGCACGTCGGACAACAAGGAACTGGAAAAAGAACTCGACACCTTGCGTCGTCAAGACCTGCTCACCGGTTTGTACAACCGCAATCATTTCATGGAGCAACTGGAGGCGGCCGTTAAAACGGCAACCAACCAACAGGCCGGTAAAAGCAGCGCGCTGATTTACCTGGAGCCGGACGAGTTCAAACAGATCACCGAAACCATTGGCATTGCCGCAGGCGACCTGGTGCTGAGCGACATGGCCACGGTGATCAAAAACACCATCGGCGCCGCCGATGTTGCCGCGCGTTTTGCCGGTGAGGTGTTCACGATTCTGGTCAACGAATCCGACATCGGCAAGGTGAAAAAGCTCGCCGAAAATCTGCTCAAGGCCATTGAGAGCAACATCTGCGAACTGGAGAGTCAGTCGATCACCACCACGTGCAGCATCGGCGTTGCGCAAATTACCGAAATATCGAGTGATGCAAAAAAAATCCTGGCGCACGCCGACATGGCGTGCAAACAAGTGAAATCCGGCGGCGGCAACCAGTTGCACATCCACACTGCCGCCGATGAGAAAGCGGGCAACGAACGCGATCTGGGTGGGATTCAGCGCATCAAGACCGCACTGGAAAAAGACCGTTTCCGTCTGGTCTACCAACCCATCGTCAGCCTGCATGCCGAACCCGGCGAACGTTACGAAGTGTTGCTGCGCATGCTCGACGAGCAGAACAAGGAAATTCCCCCGGGGGAGTTTCTGGCGCTGGCCGAACGCGCCGGTCTGATGCCGGAGATTGATCGCTGGGTCACGAAACAGTCGGTGAAAATGCTGACCACCAAGCGCAATACCGCCGCGCAACAAACGCAACTGTTCATCAAGCTGTCACACGACTCAGTCAAAGACCAAACGTTTTTAGTCTGGGTCAGCAAGTTGCTCAAGGCGGCCCGTTTGCATGGCGCCAGTCTGACTTTCGAATCCAGCGAGACATCCGTGCTGAGCGCGCTGAAAGAAACCAAGCTGTTCATCAACGGACTGAAACAACTGCACTGCGAGTTCGCCATTGATCACGTCGGCAGTGAAACCCAGTCGTTCAATTACCTCAAACACCTGGATGTGAAATATCTGAAAATCGATGGCTCGCACATCGCCACGCTCGCGACCAACGAAAAGAGTCGCGACATGCTCAAAATAATCACCGACATCGCGCGCGCGGAAAAAAAACAAACCATCGCCGAGCATGTGCAGGATGCCAACAGCCTGGCGGTGCTGTGGCAAAGCGGCGTGAACTTCATCCAGGGCAACTACCTGCAAAAGCCCGACAACGCGATGAGTTACGATTTCACCAGCGGATAAATTGACGACTCGCCCCGGCAAGCTCGCGCCCTTCACCAAAGCCGAGAATCCAAAACTCAGATTCGGCCACCGTATATTTTTTCAGGGCCGTCAGTAAGTCGGTTGCGTGTTGAACGACGCTTTCATTGTTATGCGCACCGATGCCGTGAAAAGTACCGAAATGCATTCCGACGCTCTGTTGAACATTCAAGTAGCGATGTAATCGCACTGCGTCGTCGGGGCTCAGGTGTACCGCCGCCATCATCCAGCGCGGCTCATAGTGGCCGATAGGCAACAGCGCCAAACGAAACTCGGAATATCTTTTTTTGATGTCGGCGAGAAAGCTGCCATAAGCCGTGTCGCCCGCGAAATAGATGTTGCCGACTGAAGTTTCGATGACGAAACCGCCCCACAGGGTTTTGTTTCTATCGAATAGTCCTCGGCCCGAGCCATGTCGTGCGGGAACGAAAACAATTTTTAATCCCTGCGGTAGCGCGTCATCGCGTTGCCACCAGTCAAGTTCCTCGACGTTTTCAATCCCTTCGGAAACCAGCAGCGCCTTAACCCCTAAACCCACCCGAATTTTTGACCGATGTGTTTGGGCGAGTTGTTTTAACGTCGCGATATCCAGATGATCGTAGTGATTGTGGCTGATTAAAATAATGTCGATGCGCGGTAGATCATTTATATCAATACCTGGCGCACGGACTCGTTTTGGGCCGGCCCAGGAAACGATACTCGCACGCTGCGACCATATCGGATCGGTCAGGATATTGACCCCGTCGACTTGAATTAACATCGTAGCGTGATTGATGTGCGTGACGCGAAGCTCACCCAGCGCAACGTCTTTTGGCGGCGGCGGCCATTTCTTATCTTCAATCCATTCCGGCCATTCGACAGATTTTATCGACCATCGCCATTTCGGTTTCTCAACTGCCGTATCCCGGTCCATCCC
>JANOOV010000221.1:0-12328 GCA_031421535.1 Gammaproteobacteria bacterium | reverse complement strand
ATTTTGTTGTCGCCCTTGGTATCGCGCGCGCGCAATTCTTTGGCGACGTTTTTCATGATGGTCATCGCTTTGTCAAAGTCGATGCGATGCACGGTGAAAGTGAAATCAGTGGTGCCGTCGGCGCCGACATTTTGCACGATCATGTCGACTTCGATATTCGCCTCGCCGACCGGTCCGAGGATGCGATAAGCCACACCGGGCTGATCGGGCACGCCGACGATGGTGAGCTTGGCCTCATCGCGATTAAATGCGATTCCGGAAATTAACGCTTGTTCCATTGCTTTGTCCTCGTACGTAATGAGGGTTCCTGGACCCTCGCCAAAACTGGATAAAACGCGCAGCGGCACGTTGTACTTGCCGGCGAATTCAACTGAACGGATTTGTAGCACCTTGGAGCCTAAGCTTGCCATTTCGAGCATTTCTTCGAAGGTGATGCGTTCCAGGCGACGCGCATTCGGCACCACGCGCGGATCGGTTGAGTACACGCCATCAACATCGGTATAGATCTGGCACTCGTCCGCTTTCAGGGCTGCGGCCAGTGCTACGCCGGTGGTGTCCGAGCCGCCGCGGCCTAGCGTAGTAATATTGCCGTTTTCATCCACGCCCTGGAAACCGGCGACCACGACCACGCGACCTGCCTGTAAATCCTTGCGCACGCGCTCCTCGTTAATGCTGAGAATGCGCGCCTTGTTGTGTACATCGTCAGTGAGAATCTGCACTTGAGCGCCGGTATACGAACGCGCCGGGCAACCCAGTTTGTTCAGCATGATCGCCAACAAGGCGATGGTGACCTGCTCGCCGGTGGACAGCAGCACGTCCAGCTCGCGCTCGTTGGGGCGCGGGTCGATGTCTTTGGCCAGACGCATCAAGCGGTCGGTTTCGCCGCTCATCGCCGACACCACAACCACCACGTCATGGCCGCGCTTGCGATAGTCGATCACGCGGCGAGCGACATTTTCGATGCGCTCGACACTGCCAACCGAGGTGCCGCCGTACTTCTGAACGATGAGGCCCATGATGGATTCTGCCGCTTCCCGCTTAAGTAAAAGGCCGAAATTAGACTATAAAGACGCTGTTTAATAAAGTGGTGATTACGCTAACTGTTGCCGCACCCACTCCGGCACCGAGCGCAATGCGCCTTCCAGTTTGGACGGATCGGTGCCTCCGGCCTGGGCCATGTCGGCGCGCCCGCCGCCCTTGCCGCCGATTTGTTGCGCGACCATGTTCACCAGCTCGCCCGCTTTGACTTTGGCATTGAAGTCGGCCGTGACGCCCGCCACTAAACTGACTTTGCCGTCGCTGACCGCGGCCAACACTACCGCTGCCGAACCCAGTTTGTTTTTCAGTTGATCCACGGTATCGCGCAACGCCTTGGTGTCGACGCCGTCCAGACGCGCGGCCAATACTTTGAGGCCGTTAATTTCCACGGCCTGCCCGGCCAAGTCGCTGCCTTGGCTGCTGGCCGCCTTGCCCTTCAACTGCTCCAGTTCTTTTTCGGTTTTGCGCACGCGTTCAAGCAATTGGCGCACTTTTTCTTCGACGGTATCGCGCGTGGCTTTTAATAATTCCGCGACGTTGGCTATCTGCGCCTGACTTTGCGCGATCCAATCCAATGCGCGCGCGCCGCTCACCGCCTCAATGCGCCGCACCCCGGCCGCGACGCCACCTTCAGACACGATTTTGAACACGCCGATGTCACCGGTGCGGCCGACATGCGTACCGCCGCAGAGTTCAGTTGAGAACTGGCCCATGCGCAGCACACGCACTTCGTCGCCGTATTTTTCGCCGAACAAGGCCATCGCGCCGCTGGCCATTGCGTCTTTAACCGGCATCACGTTGGTTTCGACCGCGTGATTGACACGAATCTGTTCGTTGACCACGCGCTCGATCTGCGCCAGTTGTTCCGGCTTGATCGGCTCGGAATGCGAGAAGTCGAAGCGCAAGCGTTCAGGCGACACCTGAGAACCTTTTTGCGCGACGTGCGTGCCCAGCACTTGGCGTAGTGCAGCGTGCATCAAATGCGTTGCAGAATGGTGATAGGCGGTGTCGCGCCGCAGTTGCACATCCACACGCGCTTCGACGGTCTGACCCACGCGCAATTCGCCGAAGCGCACGGCACCGAGGTGCCCGATCGCGTCAGCGCCCTGTTTTTGCGTGTCGCTCACTTCGAATTCGACGGCTTCGTCGGCGAGCACGCCACGATCACCCACCTGCCCGCCGGACTCGGCGTAAAACGGCGTGCGCTCCAACACCACCATACCGGCTTCGCCTTTGCGCAACGCGGTGACAGTCTGGCCGTCTTTGAACAGTGCCAGCACCACGGAACGGTCCACGAGGTGGTCGTAGCCGGTAAACACTGTGCACCCTTCGACCGTCACCGCTTGCGAATACGCCACGCCGAATTGACTCGCAGCACGCGCGCGCTCGCGTTGTTCGTTCATTGCGCGTTCGTAGCCTTCCATGTCCACCTTCAAGCCACGCGCGAACGCGATGTCGGCGGTGAGATCGACTGGAAATCCATAGGTGTCGTACAGCTTGAACAGCGTCGCACCGGAAATGATTTTGCCTTTTAGCCTGGCAATATCCTCGTCGAGGATTTTCATGCCGTGCGCCAACGTCTCGCCAAAACGTTCTTCTTCCTGCTTCAGCGCGCGCTCTACCTGCGCCTGGGCTTGCGCAAGTTCCGGATACGCCGCGCCCATTTCTTTCACCAGCGGTGCGACCATTTTGTAGAAAAACGGTTCGCGCAGATTCAGATCGTAACCATGCCGCGCCGCCCGGCGGATGATGCGGCGCAACACATAACCGCGCCCTTCGTTGGACGGCGTCACGCCGTCAACAATCAAAAATGCGCAGGCGCGAATGTGGTCGGCGATCACGCGCAACGAGGCGTTGCTGAGGTCTTTAATCTCGGCGAGCTGCGCAATCACCTTGATGAGATTACGGAACAGATCGATTTCGTAATTGTTATGCACGTGTTGCAGCACGGCGGCGAGACGCTCCAGCCCCATGCCGGTATCGACCGACGGATGGGGCAGCGGTTTCATGCTGCCATCGGCGGCGCGATTAAACTGCATGAACACCAGATTCCAGATCTCGATATAACGATCACCGTCCGCGTCCGGCGAACCGGGCGGGCCGCCCGCAATGGCGGGGCCATGATCGTAGAAAATTTCTGAACACGGGCCACACGGCCCGGTGTCGCCCATTGACCAAAAATTGTCTTTGGCGCCGATGCGCGAGAAGCGCGTGGGATCGACGTGCATTTCCTTCAGCCAGATGTCGGCGGTTTCTTCGTCCTGCTCGTACACGGTGATCCACAATTTTTCCGGTGGCAGTTTCAACACGTCGGTGAGAAACGCCCACGCGTATTGAATCGCGTCGCGCTTGAAGTAATCGCCGAAGCTGAAATTGCCCAGCATTTCGAAGAACGTGTGGTGGCGCGCCGTATAACCGACGTTTTCCAGATCATTGTGTTTACCGCCCGCGCGCACGCAGCGCTGCGAACTCACCGCACGCAGGTAGGGGCGCTTTTCCTGGCCCAGGAACACATCCTTGAACTGCACCATGCCCGCGTTGGTGAACAGCAAGGTCGGATCGCTGCCGGGCACCAAGGAACTGGACGGAACGATGCTGTGGCCGCGTTGCTGGAAAAATTCGAGGAACAATTTACGTAGGTCTGAGCTGCTGGTCATGAGTTGTTTCGCTTAACACCTTGCTAAATATATTTCACTCTTCATCCATTCCGCCGCGCAACACCGCGCGCACCTGCTCGGAGGTAAACCCGCGCTGCAACAAAAACCGCGCCTGCTTGGCGCGGTCGGCATGAGTCTGCGGTAAGGCTTCCCCGAAGCGTTTATGGCGCACCTGCACAATCTGTGCGCGCCACGTTTCTTTTGCTTTATTCAAGACCGGCGCAATTTGCTCATCGTCAACGCCGCGCTGGCGTAATTCCTGTGCAATACGTACCGTTCCATAACCCTTGTTTGAACGCGAGCGGGCGAATACTTCCGCAAAACGCGCGTCGCTGAGCAAGCCTTGAGTAGCTAGCAGTTCCAGCGCGCTGCTCACCAACTCCGCCGGATAACCCTTGGTAATCAGCTTGCCGCGTAATTCCCGCGCCGAGTGTTCACGGCGTGCCAGCAATCCGACCGCCGCGCTCTGCACCTGCGCCAGCGTCGCCTCAGCCTTCGCTGTCCGCTGCATCGTCGGCTGCGATAACCACGACCGAAGGCAACGCCGCCGCACGAATCTTGGCCTCAATCTCTTGTGCGATCTGCGGATGTTCTTTCAGATACTGGCGCGCATTGTCCTTGCCCTGACCAATGCGCTCCTTGTTATAGCTGAACCACGCGCCGGATTTTTCCACGATGTTGGCGTTGACGCCCAACTCGATGATTTCACCCTCGTGGGAAATACCTTCGTTGTACAAAATGTCAAACTCCGCCTGTTTGAACGGCGGCGCGACCTTGTTCTTCACCACCTTCACGCGCGTCTCCGAACCGATGACTTCGTCGCCCTTCTTGATGTTGCCAATGCGGCGGATATCCAGACGCACCGAAGCGTAGAACTTCAGCGCGTTGCCGCCAGTGGTGGTTTCGGGGTTGCCGAACATCACGCCGATTTTCATGCGGATCTGGTTGATGAAAATCACCAGCGTGTTGGTGCGCTTGATGTTGCCGGTGAGTTTGCGCAGCGCTTGCGACATCAGCCGCGCTTGCAAGCCCATGTGCGAATCGCCCATTTCGCCTTCGATTTCTGCTTTGGGCGTCAGCGCCGCGACCGAGTCGATGACGATGATATCCACCGCGCCAGAGCGCACCAGCATGTCGGCGATTTCCAGGGCTTGCTCGCCGGTGTCGGGTTGTGACACTAATAAATCTTCGACGTTCACGCCGAGCTTACCGGCGTATTGCGGATCGAGCGCGTGCTCGGCGTCAATGAACGCGGCGGTGCCGCCGATCTTTTGCATCTCCGCAATCACCTGCAAGGTGAGCGTGGTTTTACCTGACGATTCCGGCCCGTAGATTTCCACCACACGCCCGCGCGGCAGACCGCCCACGCCCAGCGCCAGGTCCAACGTCAGCGAGCCGGTCGACACCACCTGGATATCACGCGAGGCGACCGAATCACCCATGCGCATGATCGAACCTTTACCGAATTGTTTTTCGATCTGCCCGAGCGCTGCACTGAGCGCCTTGAGCTTGTTGTCGTCCGCCGCCGCTTGCTTAACCGTCATACCCGCCTCCAACACCTTCGCCACCCAAAGCGCTGCGCCCTGTAAAAATGGATGCGCGATTATTCCATAGGAGGGCGGGGCGGCCTAGGGGTCGGCCGCAGATATATGGGAGGGGGCAAAACTCAGGGCTCGTGCTGCAATAGCAGATCCAGCACGCCGCGCAGCGCACGCGCCACGGCCTGCCGCCGGATGGAATCCCGGTCGCCGCTGAAATGCTCGCTTGCAGTGACAGTTAACTGACCCACCCTGCCCCACGCAAAACACACCCGCCCCACGGGCTTGTTCAAGGTTGCGCCGCCGGGTCCGGCGATACCGCTCACCGCTAGGCTCACCTGCGCGCGGCTACGCGCCAAAGCACCTTCAGCCATTTCAACCACGGTTGCTTCGCTCACCGCGCCCTGCGCCGCCAGAGTTTCCGTGCGCACGCCCAGCAGGTCTTGCTTGGCAGCGTTGGAGTAAGTGACAAAGCCGCGCTCAAACCACGCCGAACTACCGGCGATATCGGTGATGATTTTCGCGACCCAGCCACCAGTGCAAGACTCGGCGGTGACTAAAATCAGCGCTTGTTTTTGCAATTGGGCGCCCACCTGCTGCGCCAGAATATCCAAATCCATTGCGCGCGCTCCAAAACCGGTCGGCTACGGGCAGGCGTGAACACACTCCCCCTGATCAGGGGGAGTGTGGTGTTGCCGCTATTCGATTACGCCGCCGTCCTGCCACGGACGTAAGCTAGTGGGGAAGAACCTGGTACGTCGCCATCATGCCCGCGTGCAGATGATCCGCAACGTGGCAGTGAAACAGCCACTCGCCCGGGTTGTCCATTTTCATGTCTGCCGTAACCATGGAGGCGGGCAACAATTCAACCACGTCGGTGCGTCGTGCAACGTGGGGCGCGCCGATGGTGGCGGTCTCACCGTGCCAATGCGGGGTATGTAAGTCGAGCTCGTTGCCCATGCCGATTAAATGCCAGCGCACGCGGTCGCCTTCGCGGGTGACCAGTCCGGGCAAATTGCCGTAGATGTAACCGTTCATCGAGTGCATCAAGCCCTCCTCCTCACCCTCCAGTTCGTTATGGATAAAGAAGCTGACGATGAACTCTTTGTCCACGTCGATCGGGCTGCCGTCGGCTTTGGCCATGCCTTGGCGTGTGACGATGATGGCGCCCAATAAACCCCGGTTGGTTTCGGCCGATTCATCGACGTGCGAGTGATACCACCAGACCTTGGAGCTAACTTCACCTTTAGCCGGACCGGCGCCTTCATCCGCAATCCAGGTGTAGGTGAAACATGCGCCCGGCGCGACTTGCGCACCAGCGCCCGGCGGTTGGCCGTTCATGCCGGTGTAAGCGGCGCCTTCGCTGTTTTTGTCGTACTTCATGCCGTGCGGGTGCATGCCGTACGGGCGGCTTTCGCTACGGTTGCAGAACTTGATGCGCACGGTATCGCCCACCTCGGCGCGGATCACCGGCCCAAGCACACCGATCCATGCCGGTTGCGCTTTCTTCACGGTAAATGTCGCGTTGGTGTACTCGACATAGCGCACCTTGTTGAACACATGACTGGTATCCCACGGCGCGGTAATGTCACACGGCGCGGGCACACCCATACAGTGAACCAGATTCCGCCCGGACGGCGCGTAATCCCACACCACGTCTTCAGCGGCGATGTAATAGTTGCGGGTTACCCCCCCCTCGTGCGCTGCGGCTGACCCCGCCACACCGAGCAGCAGAAAAATAGCCAAAAAACTCCCCGACACTCTCATGACGAACCTCCTTGCAGTGACTGCCTGTAAAAATCACCCCCCGCGATAGCACCGGGATTGGCCTATTTTCAAGCGGCAGGCGAACAGACCGACTGAAATATTACGCATACCAGTTATAGCTCATTCTCAACATTTTGCTGGCGTATTCGTTTGCGCGCTGGTGAATCCATCACTTGCGCCGTACTGTTTTACGCACTGCTGCGTGCCTCAATAATCTGGCGCGTCAATGTGCCTTTGTTCATACGTGCGCGCATCTTCTGTCCCGTACAGTGCCATCTCCGATTTACCACTCAACAGGAGATTTGCACCAATGAAGAAACTATTACTGGCCTCACTGATAACCACCGCGCTGTCGACGTCCGCACTCGCGGGTCATTCGATCGCGCCGCTGCTCGAAAACAATTTGGCGCGCAATGCCGAATTTGTTTTCCTGGGTACCGTCGCCGAGGTGAATTATCGCCGCGCGGAAAGTGCCGACGGCAAAACGCCGGGCACGCCGCATACGTTCGTCACCTACAAGATCGAAAAAATCCTGAAAGGTAAAGCGGACGGCGGCACGGTGACGCTGCGTTTTGTCGGCGGACGCGGCGACAAGTCGCAATTCCTGATGGCGTCGAACGTTCCGTTGTTCGATGTCGGCGAGCAGGATGTGATGTTTGTACGCGGCAACGCGAAGAACGCCTGTCCGCTGGTGGAATGCGCACGCAGCCGGGTGCGCATGATCGGCGGCATGGCATTCAATGACGAAGGCCAGGCGCTCGAACAATCCCCGCTGCAAGCGAAGTCATATGAGTGGGGATTCGGGCCGTTCTTTGATCTGGCGGAAGTCAGCTCGCACAAAGTCTCGCTGACCGAGCTGCGTAAACGCCATGAACTGCCTGCCGGTGAAGAATCGCTGCCGCGCACTGCCAAGTCGCTCTACCAACTCTCATTCGACACATTGCTGGCGCGCGTCGCTGCGGCGGTTAGCCGCGTAAACACGCCCGAGGAACTGGCCAACCTTCCACCCGTGGCAAACGCAGACATCAAGCAGCCGTTCACGAGCGTCATTGCGCGCGCGGTCGAAGCGCCGAAGGATGCCGGTGTCGACACTGCGCCCGCACTGATCACGACTGCGGGCGACAAACGCGAAGTCGACGCGATTTCGCGCAACGGCGGCAACCCGGTCATTAAATAATCATTCATCCATTACGAGGACACAACTTATGAAACACACACTTCTGAAAGCAATTTCGTTCGCCGCACTGACAACGGCATCCATCAACGCCAGTGCCTACACCACCTGGGAATGCCTGGGTCAAAAGGAAAAATGGACTGCGGAAACCACCACCCTGCGTCTGAGCGGCGTAAGCTTCGCACCGGGCGCGTGGCGCGATGCGATGACCACCGCGATCACCCGCTGGAATCAAAACCCCAGCGAATTCCGCTTCGGCATCAGCTACAACGACGCCTCGGTCGGCGTGGACAACGGCCAGAGCGAAGCGTGGTTCTCGAACGACGCGGGATTACTCGACGGCAGTCCGGCCGTGGCGTTTATCCAAATGGATTGCATTGATTACTGGATTTTCGGCACCGACGTTGAAATCACCGAAGCTGACATTGTGTTTGATGCCTCGGAGTCGTACACCGCCTCGACCAGCAAAACCAACCTGTGGGGCTACGGCGGAGCGTACCGTCCGTTCCAGACCACCGCCCTGCACGAGCTGGGTCACGCGTTGGGACTCGCACACACCAATAATACGTACAACATCATGGGCGAGGACTGGACTCATACCCACGCCAACGGATCCACCACGCGCGCCTACTCGGGCGAAGATGGTAACAATGGCGCGGTATCTCTGTACGGGCTGTTCGGCGGCGCGCTGGAAGACCTGGCCGTGACACATTGGAAGTACAGCGGCGCGGACGGCGAATACAGCGAACATGTCCGCACGCGTGTGCTCATGTGGCGGGGAATCCGCTGGCGTCCTACACCGACAACGGCGAGAAGCGCTATTACGTCAACAAAGGGCAAACGGTGCGCCTGGAACTCACCTATGAGAACAACGGGAAGAATTCCCAGACTCCCACAATCGGCTACTACGTCTCGACGAACGATTTCATCTCAACAGGTGATACATGGCTGGGCGATGGCTCGGTGACGATTGGGCGCAATACCGTCTACACCACCAGCAACACCTATCTGGCAATTCCGTGGAGCCTGACGTCGGGTCAAAAATACTGGTTGGGCGCAGTTATCGACAAGAATAACGCGGTGAACGAAATCACGGAGAATAACAACGCCACCTACGTGCCGATTAAAGTGAACTAACCATTCAGGGCGTCTGTTCCAATGCAACGATGAGCCTGAACTCGGGGTGAAAGAAACGCCTTCAGGCGAGCTGTTTGAGGCAGGCTCATCTTGCATTGGAAGACTCTGGGACAAGAGAAGAGTTGAAGCTTTCAATAACTCACGGCAGTATACCCAGCGAGTTTGTCTACACACCTTTGCATGGCACTGACTTCCGGTCAGTGCTGCGCATTTAATCTTTTACCCATACTCAAGGATCACACAATGGAACGACGCTCATTTCTGAAACAGGCGGGTGTTGGACTGGCCGCAGGCGCCAGCATGATGACCGCTCCGGCACGTGCGGCGGAGCTTCCGGAATTGAAATGGCGCATGGCGTCGAGTTTTCCAAAAAGTCTCGACACGATCCATGGCGGCGGCGAGCAGTTCGTCAAACGCATCGAGCAACTGACGCAGGGCAAATTTCAGATTCGCCTGTTTGCTCCGGGCGAAATCGTCCCCGGCCTGCAAGTCATGGACGCGGTGCAAAACGGCACCGTGGAATGCGGCCACAGCGCCGGGTATTACTACGTGGGTAAAAACAAGGCGTTTGCGTTTGATACCGCGCTCCCGTTCGGGCTGACCGCGCGCCAGCAAAACGCGTGGTTCTATTACGGTGGCGGGCTGGACCTGCTGCGCGATTTCTACAAAAGCTACAACGTGATTAATTTCCCCTGCGGCAACACCGGCACGCAGATGGGCGGCTGGTTCCGCAATGAAATTAAAAGTCTCGCCGATTTCAAAGGCGTGAAGATGCGCATCCCCGGCATTGGCGGTGAAATTATGTCGAGACTCGGCGCTGTACCGCAATCGCTACCGGGTAGCGACATTTATCCCGCACTGGAAAAAGGCACCATCGACGCCGCCGAATGGGTGGGCCCGTACGACGACGAAAAACTCGGTTTTTACAAAGTCGCCAAGCACTACTACTACCCCGGCTGGTGGGAAGGCGGCCCGACCTTGTCGCTGTACGTCAACCTGAAGGAATGGGACAAGTTGCCGGAGTTCTACAAGCAGTGCATCACCGTCGCCTCAGCCGAAGCCAACCTGCACATGCTGGCCGAATACGATGCGAAAAATCCCGTTGCGCTGGGCCGCTTACTGCAAAGCGGCGCAGTATTGCATCAATATCCGAAGGACTTGATGGAAGCCGCGCTGAAAGCCGCCAACGAGATTTATGACGATGAAGTCGCCAAGAATCCCGCCTTCAAGAAAATCTTCGAGTCCTGGAAACGGTTCCGTAACGACCAGTTTCAATGGTTCCGTATCGCCGAAGCGACCTACGCCAACTTCGTTTACAACAATGTGAAGTAGGCGTTCGCGAAGCCGCCCCCGCGACTGCCGCGTCAGGGGGTTTTTTGCAATCCGGTGGATGGCGTGCCTGCATCACTGGCTGACGCGGTGGGCTGCACATTAACTTGCATTTCAAGTGCGGCGATTCCGATATTCACCGACGCGGTAAGCGAAACCACCTGCGCGGAGAGTGGCCGGGCCTTGAGTTCCTCAATGGCGATCTCAAGGATGCTGCACATCTGCGCCGTTGAGGCGCGCACCGCCTTGTCGTTGAGCGCATCGGTCACGCCGGTCGCGGTATTCGCCAACGACTCGACGCCGCCTTTGACCGAAGTGGTAATGCCTTCAACGGCATCATTCGCCTTGGTGACCACCTGTGCTCCAAAGTCCTTCATCTTTTCGAACATGGATTTATTCCCTCATCTGGTTGGGTCTTGCAGATTAAAATTCGGAGCGGAGCTTGACTCTTCTTCCAGTGCGGGCATTTCAATCCGCAACGGCGTGTCTTCGAATATTTTGGGCTTCTCGACGCTGACCACGCCGGGAAACGCGATGATGATCGCCACCATGATGAGCTGGATAACGATAAAGGGTATGGCGCCCCAATAAATCTGGCTGGTGGTGATTTTGCCGATCCGCTTGCCGGTGACTTTGTCGGTGTAATCCTCTTTGGCCGCGACGCTGCGTAAATAAAACAGCGCGAAGCCGAACGGCGGGTGCATGAAGCTGGTTTGCATGTTCACCGCGAGCAGCACGCCGAACCAGATTAAATCGATCCCTAATTTCTCTGCCACCGGCGCCAGCAATGGGACCAGGATAAACGCCAGCTCGAAGAAGTCCAGGAAGAACGCCAGCACGAATATCAACAGATTGACCACGATGAGAAAGCCGAGCTGTCCGCCCGGCAAGTCGGCGAGCAAATTCTCCACCCACAAATCGCCGTTCACGCTGCGGAACACCAGACTGAATATCGTCGAGCCGATCAGGATGAACAACACGAACGATGACAACTTGACGGTGGCGTCCATCGCCTGCGTCAGCACCGTGCGGCTGAGTTGTTTTTTAATAAACGCCAGCACCAGCGCGCCGACGGCGCCCATCGCGCCACCTTCGGTCGGCGTGGCGATGCCCAGGAAGATCGTGCCCAGCACCAGAAAAATAAGCACCAGCGGCGGAATCAGGCAGATCAACACTTTGCGCAGCAAGGCCACGCCGCGCAGGGTGCGCGCCGCCAACGGCAGCGCCGGTAACGCGTGCGGGTAGATCATCGACACCGCAAAAACGTAGACGACGTAAAGACCGGTTAATATCAAGCCTGGCACCAAGGCGCCCGCGTACATGTCGCCGACCGAGCGGCCGAGTTGATCGGCCAACACGATCAACACCAGACTCGGCGGGATAATTTGCGCGAGCGTGCCGCTGGCGGCAATCACGCCGGTGGCGATGCGCCGGTCATAGCCATAGCGCAGCATGATGGGCAGCGAGATCAACCCCATCGCAATCACCGATGCCGCCACCACGCCGGTGGTTGCCGCCAGCAGCGCGCCGACAAAAATCACCGCATAGGCCAGGCCGCCGCGCAGCGGCCCGAACAACTGCCCGATAATGTCAAGCAGCTCCTCCGCCATGCCGCTGCGCTCCATGATCAAACCCATGAAGGTAAAGAACGGAATGGCGAGCAAGGTTTCGTTTTGCATGATGCCGAA
>JANOOV010000220.1:0-16399 GCA_031421535.1 Gammaproteobacteria bacterium | reverse complement strand
TCGGCGCGGCGATTCGTCGCTGTTCTCGGCCATGAATTTTGAATTGGGCGCCGGGCAGCTGATGCACGTGAAAGGCTCCAACGGCAGCGGCAAGACCAGCCTGATGCGGATCGTGTGCGGGTTGTTTGAGCCCGCCGCCGGTACGGTGACGTGGCGGGGCGAAAACATTCGCGAGCTGCGCGATGAGTTCAATCGCGAGTTGACCTATATCGGCCATCTCAACGGTATCAAGGACGAGCTCACCGCCGTGGAAAATCTCACCATTTATGCGCGCGTCGCCGGGCTGGGTGTGGACGCGCCCCGCATCCGCGACGCATTACACCAAATGGGTTTGAAAGGGCGCGTCGACTTGCCGAGCAAAGTATTGTCGCAAGGGCAGAAGCGCCGTGTCGCGCTCGCGCGCCTGTTGTTGGGCGGAACCACGTTGTGGATTTTGGACGAGCCGTTCACGGCATTGGATGCGCGCGCGGTCAATTCACTCCAGACGGTAATCACCAAACATTTAGGTGCCGGTGGCCTGGTGATGTTCACAACTCACCAAGACGTTGAAATTTCTGCCGGTGCGCATTGTCATATCAATCTCGACGCATGGGCCAGTTAAGTTTATTCGGTGCGTTGCGCACGGTGGTGGCGCGGGATATCACGCTGGCCATGCGGCGGCGCGCCGATGTGTTCACGACGTTGTTTTTCTTTATAATCGCCGTCACCCTGTTTCCGTTGGGGGTGGGGCCAGACCCGGAAATGCTGCGAGAGATCGCCCCCGGTGTAATTTGGGTCGCGGCATTGTTGGCCTCAATGCTGGCGTTGGAGCGCTTGTTTTCGGCGGACTATCAAGATGGCACGCTGGAGCAGTTGTTGCTCGCGCCGCACCCGTTGTCGTTGTTAGTGCTGGGCAAGGTGTTTACGCACTGGTTGCTCACGGGTGTGCCGCTGGTGTTGCTATCGCCCCTGCTCGGTTTGCAGTTGGGGCTGGATGCTCAAGCCATCGGGTTGCTGATGTTGACATTGTTGCTGGGCACGCCGGTACTCAGCCTGCTGGGTTCGGTGGGTGCGGCATTAACCTTGGGCGTGCGCGGCGGCGGGGTGTTGGTGTCGCTGCTGGTGTTACCGCTGTACATTCCGGTGCTGATTTTCGGTGCGGGGGCGGTGCACGCGCAAATGATCAGCGTTGCGTTTGATGCACATTTATATTTGCTCGGAGCATTTCTGGCCGTGTCGATGTTTCTGGCGCCGTTGGCCGCGAGCGCGGCGTTGCGAATCAGCGTGGAGTAAGAAGTCGTGAATTCTTTGTTGAGCTTTTCCTCACCGAAAACTTTTTACCCGCTTGCGGGTAAGTTACTGCCATGGTTCGCCGGGTTGGCCTTGGTGCTGACCGCGATTGGCTTGTATTTGGGTTTCTTTGTCGCCCCCACTGATTACAAACAAGGCGAGAGTTACCGCATTATTTTTATTCATGTGGCGGCGGCGTGGATGTCCATGTTTATCTATGTAGTCATGGCCGGATGGTCGGCGGCGGGAATGATCTGGAACACCAAGTTGTCGGATATGATGGCGGGCGCGCTGGCGCCGACCGGAGCGTTGTTTGCTTTTATCGCACTGTGGACTGGGGCATTGTGGGGCAAGCCAACCTGGGGCACCTACTGGATTTGGGACGCACGCTTGACGTCGGAGTTGATCTTGCTGTTTCTGTATATCGGCTACATCGCACTGCGCTCGGCCATCGACGACCCGCGCCGCGCCGCACGTGCCAGTGCGTTGCTGGCGATTGTCGGCGTGATCAACGTGCCGATCATTTATTTTTCGGTACGCTGGTGGAATACGTTGCATCAAGGCGCGTCGGTGAGTCCGCAGATGGCGCCGAAAATGGCTGAAATCATGCTGTGGGCGATGTTTGTGATGGTCGTGGCGTTCTGGATGTATACCATCGCCGTAGTATTGGCCCGCGTGCGCAGCGAGATTCTGGAGCGTGAGCGCAATACCGCGTGGGTCAGCGAGTTAGTGTTGGGGTCGCGCAAATGATCTGGGCGAGCTGGGCGGATTTTTTTGCGATGGGTGGTTACGCCTTTTATGTGTGGGGTTCCTACGCGGTGACGGCAGTGCTAATGATTGCCGAAGTTATTTTAGTGATGCGGCGCCATAGTGAAACGCTCGCCCGTTTGGCGCGCATGGCACACACAGCGAGTACCGAACGAACTGAGGGTTGAAGTCGATGAAAGCGCGCAATAAACGGTTGATGTTTGTCCTCCTGGGCGTCGCGGTGTTGGGTATCGCAGCCACCTTGGTATTCACGGCGTTGAACAAAAATCTCAACTTTTTCTACACGCCCACCGAAGTGAAGGCCAATCAAGCGCCGCGCGACCGCACGTTTCGGGTTGGCGGCATGGTGCAGGAAGGCAGTCTCAAGCGCGAGAACGACGGGCTGACGGTGCATTTTCTGGTCACCGACAAGGCGGAGACCATTGAAGTTACCTACAAGGGCATCCTGCCGGATATGTTCAAAGAGGGGACCGGCATGATCGCGCAAGGTCGGCTTGCCGAAAACGGCGTGTTCGCCGCCAGTGAAGTGCTGGCCAAACATGACGAGACCTACATGCCGCCGGAAGTGGCGGATGCCTTGAAAAAAGGCGAAAAAGCAAACGCGGCCGGCATGGCCCTGCCCAGTGTGGTGAGCAAGTAGTTACGGCCTATCGCTGTGGCAAGCTTTTTGCCGACGAATCCAGCCCGCACCGGATGCTGATTCAGTCACGTCTTCTGCTAAAAGCCGCGTCCCAGCGCGTTAATTATTCGCTTGTGCCAAAAACCCACGCGGTGCACGCTCTGCAAAATTCAGGAATTTGAAACCATCCCAATGAGTACGCCAATTTTCGACATTGAAAAAATCCTCGCGCCGCTGGCGGGAAAGCCCTGCGGCGAATCGGCGAAATACGAACCGGAATATGAAAGTGCGGAACGGGAGGTCGCCAAACAGGAAGGCGTCACGCCGCTGCCGGTAAATTGGGAGCAGGTATTGAGCTTTTCTCAAACAGTGCTGGAATCCAAATCCAAAGACCTGATGATGGCGAGTTACTTGTGCTTCGCGTTGTTTGATCGCAAAGGTTACGCAGGACTGGCTGCGGGGTTAAAAGTTTGTCTTGGTCTGGCGAAAAATTATTGGGAAGACGTATATCCGGAAAAAAAGCGTATGCGCGGGCGCGTCGCCGCGATCCAGTGGTTGACCGGCAAGCTGGAACGGGCGCTGGGGTCGCGTCGTCCCGCGAGTGGCGATGGGCCCATGCTGGCCGAGAGTATCGCTGCGCTTGATGAGCTGGATAAATTCCTGGGCGAGCAATTGGCCCGCGAGGCGCCCGATCTAAAGGGAGTTTCGCGCATGTTGCAGGAGTTTGTTCGCGACGTTGAGCGCGCGGCGGCCGCCGCAGCGACGGCGGCGACGGCAACGTCGGCGAGCGCTGAAAGCGGTAATTTGGTGCAAGTGGTCGGTGCCGATGATGTGCCCAAGGCGCTGCGCCAGTGTCAAGACATGATACGCAGCGCCGCCACGTTCATTCGTAACCAGAAACTCGAAGATCCGCGTTCGTATCGTTTGACGCGCATCGGCACCTGGCTGTCAGTAGAGCAGATGCCGCCGCAACAAGACGGGGTCACAAAGCTGGGGGCGATCCCCGCCGCTGTGGTGCAAAAATACACGGCGTATGTCACCGAACAAAAATACAGCGCGCTGATCCCCGAGGTAGAAGAAAGTTTTTCCAAGTCGCCATACTGGCTGGATGCGCATCGACTGACGGCGATCGCACTGGAAAGCTTTGGTCCCAGCCATGCGCAAGCTCGCCAGACGGTGATCAATGAGCTGGCGCTGTTTCTGCGGCGGTTGCCGGATCTGGTGAAGTTGAAATATGCGGACGGCACGCCGTTCGCCAGCGACCAGACGCGGCTCTGGATAGATCAAGAAGTGACCCCGGCTAACGATACAGGTGGTGCGAACACTCCGGCAGCATCGCCCGCTGTACCCGGTGAAGAAGCGCCTTGGCGTGTCGCCCAGCAGGAGGCAAAGAAGCTTGCCGCCAAAGGCAAGATGACGGATGCCCTGGCTTTGTTCCAAACCGGCAATACGGAGAGCGGTGCGCAGCGATCACGCTTTTGCTGGAGTCTGGCGCAAGCGCGTTTTTGTCTTGACGCAGGTCTGGCGCAGGCGGCATTGCCGCAGTTGGAACATTTGGAGCAACAAGGTGCGCGCTACGCGCTGGAAGAGTGGGAGCCGGGTTTGAGTCTGGAAGTGGCCCAGGTACTGCTTGTATGCTACGCTCAACTTGCGGAAAAAAATAAGAAAATGAAAGATACGCTGGCGCCGAAAGCCGAGCAATTGTACGCGCGCATTTGCCGGTTGGATTTAAATGCCGCATTGCAAACAGAACTAAAGGCATTTCAACCTGTTTAAAACCTGACGGCATCGCCCGGGTGTGCGGGGGGCCGTGTTGAGACATGAGGAGTCAAGCAATGGCAAAAGAAGGTTCAGTAGCTCCTAAAGAGCGCATCAATATCGTTTACAAACCCTCAACCGGTGATGCCAAGGAAGAGATTGAGTTGCCGTTAAAGTTGCTGGTGATCGGCGACTTTACCCAGCGTCCGGACGACACACAGCTGGAAAGTCGTCCGATGATCAATATCGATAAAGATAACTTCAACGATGTGTTGCGCGGCCAGAATTTGAATCTCAGTGTCAATGTCGCCAACACGCTGGCAGGAGACGGCGGTGAACTGCCGGTGCACTTGAAGATCCAGTCCATCAAGGATTTCGACCCCGAATCCGTGGCGCGCCAGGTGCCTGAGCTCAATAAAATGCTGGAGTTGCGTGAAGCCCTCATGGCGTTGCGCGGTCCGCTGGGCAACGTACCGGCGTTTCGCAGGAGCCTGCAGAACATTATCTCCGACGAGCAGAAACGCACCAAACTGATGACTGAGTTGGGAATCGGTGAGGAAGACAAAAAATAATTGTGTGTTGACACCCACATCGTTCATTGAATCGCATGACAGGAGATAGAGGCATGTCGGAATCAGAGCAGCAAAAGACTGGGGCCGCTCAGGCACAAGAAGCGCAAGGGTCGTTGCTGGACCAGATCATGACGGAAACCAAATTGCAGCCGACGCAAGACGGCTATGCGGTTGCCAAGCACGGTGTGGAAGTCCTGATTTCCGAGATGGCCAAGTCGGCGCGTTTCGGTGATCGAATTGAGAAAAGCATGGTCGATCAGATCATCGCCTCGATTGATCAGAGAATCAGCGGGCAACTCGATGCGATCATGCACAACGATACGTTTCAAAAGCTGGAATCAGCATGGCGGGGATTAAAGCTGCTGGTTGACCGCACCAATTTCCGCGAAAACGTAAAATTGCAAATCATCAGCGTGTCCAAGCAGGATCTGCTCATGGATTTCGAAGATGCGCCGGAAATTGTCAAGGCCGGGTTGTACAAGCATGCCTACACCGCCGAATACGGACAATTCGGTGGTCAGCCGTTCGGTTCGATCATCGGTAATTACGAGTTTGGTCCCGGCCCGCAAGACATTAAGTTATTGCAGTATTGCGCCAGTGTCGCGGCGATGGCGCATGCGCCGTTTATTTCCTCGGCCGGCCCGCAATTTTTCGGCATCAAAGATTACACCGAGCTGCCGAACCTGAAAGATCTCAAGTCTATTTTTGAAGGCCCGCAGTACGCCAAGTGGAATTCGCTGCGCGAATCCGAAGACGCGCGTTACTTGGGACTGACCGCGCCGCGTTTCCTGTTGCGTCTGCCCTACGGCAAAGGCAGCAATCCGGTCAAAGGCTTCGACTATGAAGAAAACGTGCACGGTTCGCATCATGATTATCTGTGGGGCAACACCGCGTTTGCATTTGCCACACGGCTGACCGACAGCTTCGCCAACTACCGCTGGTGCCCGAATATCATCGGCCCGCAAAGCGGCGGTGCGGTGGATGATCTGCCGTTGCATCAGTTCGAGTCGATGGGCGAAATCGAAACCAAGATTCCTACCGAAGTGCTGATCTCGGATCGGCGTGAATACGAGCTTGCCGAGGAAGGCTTTATCGCCTTGACCATGCGCAAGGGCAGCGATAACGCATCATTTTTCTCCGCGAACTCGGTGCAGAAAGCGAAGTTTTTCGGCAACAGCAAAGAAGGCAAAGACGCCGAAACCAACTATCGGTTGGGTACGCAGTTACCCTACATGTACATCATCAATCGTCTCGCGCACTACATCAAGGTATTGCAGCGCGAGCAGATCGGGTCGTGGAAAAATCGTGTCGATCTGGAACGTGAGCTTAATGTCTGGATACGTCAATACGTGTCGGATCAAGAGAATCCTACGGCTGCGGTGCGTAGCCGTCGGCCGCTGCGTGCGGCAGAAATTTTGGTCGAAGACGTCGAGGGTGATCCAGGCTGGTATCGGGTATCGTTGAACGTGCAGCCGCACTTCAAGTACATGGGCGCCAGCTTCACGCTGTCGCTCAAAGGCAAGTTGGACAAGACCTGAGCACGGGGAGACGGGAAACGGTATACGGTAGCAGGGCAGCAATCACACCGGTTCTGTTTTCCTCGACCCACTGTGTACGGCCTATCGCGCCCCCACTTCTATGAGCCATGAACAGAGCCTGTTCGAGCGCTTGCAAAATCCGGATGCAGCCGGTGGCTACAAGCTCAAGATCAACGTCAATAAAGCCGCCGACTCGGTGTTGACACATTTGCGTAATATGCTCAACACGCGGCAGGGGAGCGTGCCTACTTTACCCGGCTATGGGTTGCCGGATTTCAATGACATTGCATCGAACTTCCCCGACGCCATTTTTGAGTTACGTCGCGTCATCAAACAAAGTATTGATCACTACGAGCCGCGCCTATCGCGCGTAAAAGTGGACTACGCCAAGGACGAGGACAAGCCGCTCAGTATGCGCTATGAAATTACCGCGCAATTGAGTCTCGGCGATGACAATGCCAACGTCTGGTTCGAAACAACACTGGATTCGCAGGGGCAGGTGAAGGTGAGGGGCTAGCCTGCATTAACGGCATCGTGTGCGGGGTGGATTGAGCAGTGAGTTTCAATAAATACTATCAGGAAGAACTACTTTACCTGCGCGAGATGGGTGAGGAATTTGCACGCGCGTACCCGAAGCTCGCGCCGTTTTTGTCACGTAAGGGGAACGACCCCGACGTTGAACGCATCATTGAGGGATTTGCATTTATCGCCGGTCGTATCCGGCAAAAACTTGACGACGAGCTGCCAGAGTTAACGCACACGCTGATCTCCTTGTTGTGGCCGCATTTCTTGCGGCCGGTGCCGTCCATGTCGGTATTGCAATTCACTCCGAAGGTCGGTTCGGTTTCCGAAAAGACCGTTATCGCCCGTGATGCCGAAATTGATTCCGTGCCCGTGGAGGGTACGCCGTGTCGTTTCCGCACCTGTTTTGACGTCGAATTGTATCCGTTCACGTTGGAAGACATCGAAGTGCAAACCACCGGCGCCGGAAGCGCGCTCAAGATGAATTTCCAGCTTCACGAAGGCGCCGCTTTGGACAAGATCAAGCTTGATCGGCTACGCCTGTTTTTGAACGGTGAGCTGGCGGTGTGTCATGCGACGTATTTATGGTTCTTCGAACATTTAACGCGGGTGACGGTGCGTGGTGATGCCACGGGAAAAAACGCGCCGCGTATCGATCTCGATAAAACCTGCATCCACCGCGTCGGGTTTGATGAGCGCGAAGCATTGATTCCCTATCCGGCAAATGCATTCGGTGGTTACCGGTTGTTACAGGAGTATTTTTGCCTGCCGCAGAAGTTTTTGTTTGTCGATATAACGGGGCTGGAAAAAGCAGCGCGCTTGCCGGTGGATAAACGTTTCTCGATCACCTTTGAATTCTCGCGGCCGTTTGAGAGTCATGTACGGCTGAGCAAATCCAATTTCCAGATGTACTGTGCGCCGATCATTAACCTGTTTCAAAAAGACGCCACACCGATCCGGCTGAAAAATGAAAAAGTCGAGTACCGCGTCATGCCGTCGGGAACCAATTCCGCGCACTTCGATATCTTTTCCATCGATAACGTCTCCGGCTGGATCCATGGCGCGGTAGAGAAAAAAATTTACCGGCCATTCATCTCGTTCGATCACCGCACCCAGCGCGAAGCACAAAAAGATGCTTTCTATCGTACCCGCATCACCCCGGCGATCATTGGTGACGACGCGGAGACCTATGCGTCTTTTGTTACCGTATCGGAGCGACCGCAGTTACCCGACGTGGAAACTATTTCCATCGAGATGACCTGCACCAACCGGCAGTTGCCTGAAAAATTGCGCATTGGCGACGTGTGCGTGGAAACTGGTAACTCGCCGCAATATGCGTTGTTTCAAAACATTTTACCCTGTACAAAATCCATTCCGCCGCCGCTTGAAGGGGACATGCAATGGATGTTGATTTCCAACATGGCGCTGAATTACACCTCGTTGACCAACGTCGATGCGCTTAAAGTAATTTTATCCGCCTACAATTTCCCTGCCTTTTACGACAAGCAGGCGTCACGCATCAATGATCTGCGCATGGAAGGTATTGAAAGCATACGCGTGTCACCCATGACGCTGATGTTCAACGGTCTTCCCGCACGCGGTCTGCGCACCCGCCTGGGGATGAAGAGCAGCAAGTTTGCAAATGTAGGCGACATGTATTTATTCGCGGTGGTGTTGAACGAATTTTTCGCGCTGTATGCGTCGATCAACTCGTTCAATCAACTTACGGTGAAAGACGTCGAACGAGGCGAGGAGTTCCAATGGCAACCGCGGATCGGCCAACAACCCGTGATTTGAACGACGCACTGCTCGGTGAGCTGCTGGCGCGCGGACGCCAGTTTGATTTCTATCAGGCGGTACGTGTGTTGCTCGCACTGCACCCTGAAGCCACTACTCCGGGGCAGAATGGGCCAATCTCAAAAGAAGCGCTGCGCTTCTGTGCTCACGCCAGCCTGGGATTTCCCGCCTCGGATGTGGAAAGCGTCGAGCGCGAAACAGCCAGTGGCGCCGCCTTGCCGCCGTACGCGATGACGGTCAATTTTCTGGGCCTGATCGGACCGGCCTCGCCGCTGCCGGCGTATTACACCGAAGAAGCGATTCGCGGTGACGCTGATACCGCAATGGCGCGGCATTTCCTCGACATGTTCCACCATCGATTGACGTCGTTCGTTTATCGCAGTTGGGAAAAATATCGCTATATCCTGCAATACCGGCCGGGCGCGAGCGATCCATTTTCGCATCGCATGTTTGCGCTGATTGGTTTGGGGCACCGGCAGCTACGCAACAACAGCCATATCGAGTGGGCGCGCTTGCTGCCCTATCTTGGTCTGATCGGCATGAAGGTGCGTTCGGCATCGTTGCTGTCCGGCGTCGTGTCACACTATTTTGGCGGCGTGCCGGTGCGCATTCAGGAATATGTGCGACATAAGACGACCATTGATCTCATACAGCGCAATCGTTTGGGAGTCATGAACTGCTCCCTGGGCGCGAGCGTCATGCTGGGGGAGAAAGTGTATGATCTGAACACAAAATTCAAACTGCGTATTGGCGCCATGGATTTCGCGGCATACCGTGAATTTTTGCCCGGCGGCAGCGACTACGCCACGTTACGCGAATTGGTCAGGTTCACGCTGATCGACCCGTTTGAGTATGACGTGGAATTACTGCTGCGTGCGGACGATGTGCCGCGCACCGCGTTGGCCGAAGACAATCCGTGCCGGTTGGGTTATTCCATCTGGTTGGGTGATGTGCGGCAGGGGACAGTCAAGGTAATACAAGCAGGAGGGCGGTAGATAACACGTTTCGGGAATAATCATCAAGACAGGGGAAAATGACAATGATCAACGTTGAACTGAAAGCACTCATCGGCAAGTTGAACAGCTATGGAAAAACCTCGCTGGAAGCCGCCGCCGGATCATGCATCTCGCGGACCAATTATGAAGTCACCATTGAGCACGTGTTACTCAAACTCGTTGAAGACTCCGAGCATGATTTCCAAATGATTCTGGCGCACTTCGGCGTTGACGCTGGGCGCATGCAAAAAGCCATTCAGCGTTCGGTGGAACGCGAAAAAACCGGCAATCAGGGCAAGCCGGTATTCTCGCCGTTGCTGATCGAGTGGATACAGGAAGCGTGGATGTTGACATCGATCGATTTTGGTCTCGCCCAGGTTCGCTCGGGCGCGTTCATCGCGGCGCTGGTGTTGAATCCGCGCCGCTATGGCCTGGTCGATTACTACGATGAATTGTCGGCCGTCAGCGGCGACGATTTGCGTCTGCATTTCAAGGATATTGTCGGTGGCTCAAAAGAAGATGCGGAAGCGCGGCTCGGCTCGGCAACCAGTGCGCCAGCGGGCACGCCGGGCGCACCCAGTGGCAACACCGCGCTGGAGAAATACACGGTCAATTTCACCGCGCGCGCGCGCGCCGGTGAAATTGATCCGGTGTTCTGCCGTGACCGCGAGATCCGCCAGGCCATCGACATTCTCGGTCGACGTCGCAAGAACAATCCGATTTTCGTCGGCGAAGCGGGTGTAGGAAAAACCGCCGTGGTGGAAGGGCTCGCGCTCAAGATCGTCGAGGGCGACGTTCCCGACATTTTAAAGAACGTCGAAATCTACGGGCTCGACATGGGTTTGTTGCAGGCGGGTGCGAGCGTCAAGGGCGAGTTCGAACAACGCTTGAAGTCGGTGATTCAGGAAGTGAAGTCCTCACCCAAGCCGATCATTATTTTCATCGACGAAGCGCATACCTTGATCGGCGCGGGCGGCGCGGCCGGTGGCGGGGACGCCGCCAATCTGCTCAAGCCCGCTTTGGCGCGCGGCGAAATGCGTACGCTGGCGGCGACCACCTGGTCGGAGTACAAAAAATACTTTGAAAAAGACCCGGCGCTTGCACGGCGTTTTCAATTGGTGAAGATTGGCGAACCCTCGGCGGACGAAGCCGTGGTCATCATGCGCGGCCTGCGCGAAAAATACGAAAGCTCGCACAACGTCTACGTGCGCGACGATGCGGTGGTGGCTTCAGCGCAGTTGGCGGCGCGCTATATTTCCGGACGGCAGCTGCCGGACAAATCGGTGGATCTGCTGGATACCGCCTGCGCGCGCGTCAAGATCAACATCAGCTCCAAACCGGAGCGCATCGACGATCTGGAGCGGCGTGTAAAAACTCTGGAACGTGAGCTGGGCGCGATCCGTCGCGATATCGAAACCGGCATCCGTGCGGACAACGGTGCCACAGCCGAATTACAGCAAAAAATCGCCGCACTGAACGCGGAGTGCGCTACGCACGAAGTACGCTGGAAAAAAGAAAAAGAATGGGTGGATCGTATTCTGGAATTACGCGCGAAAGTCGCGACCGCAACCCGTGAGCCTACCGGCACCGTGAGCCCGAGGTGAGTGCGCAGAAAAAATCGCTGGCCGAAGCGGAGCGCAGCCTGGCGGAAATTCAGGGCAAGGATCCGCTATTGCATTTTGAAGTGAATCCCGACGCGGTGAGCAAGGTGGTTGCCGATTGGACCGGTATTCCGGTGGGCAACATGGTGAAGGACGAGTTGGCGTCCATCATGAGTTTCGGAGCCAACCTGAAGAAACGCATTAAAGGTCAAGACCATGCCATCGATGCGCTTGACCGCCGTATTCGCTCGTCCAAGGCGGGCCTGGGCAGTCCGCATGCGCCGATCGGCGTGTTCCTGCTGGTGGGGCCAAGCGGCGTGGGCAAGACCGAAACCGGATTGGGTATCGCCGACATGTTGTTCGGCGGCGAACGCTTCGTCGTCACCATCAACATGTCGGAGTATCAGGAAAAACACACGGTTTCGCGCCTGATCGGTTCGCCGCCGGGTTACGTCGGCTACGGTGAGGGCGGGCAGTTGACCGAAGCGGTGCGTCAGCGACCTTATGCCGTGGTGTTGCTTGACGAGGTGGAGAAAGCTGACCCCGAAGTGTTGAACCTGTTTTACCAGGTGTTCGATAAAGGCTCGCTGACCGACGGCGAGGGGCGCGAGATTGACTTTAAAAACACGGTTATTCTGCTCACCAGTAATCTGGGCACCGATATCATTACCGCGTTGAGTACCAGTGAGCCGCGCCCGGATGTTGATACTATTGCCGAAGCCGTACGCCCGGTGTTGATCAATCATTTCAAGCCGGCGTTGCTGGCGCGCATGGAAGTGATTCCATATTTCACCATCTCCAAGGATGCGATGGCAGAAATTGTCAAGCTCAAGTTGAATTCGTTGGGCAAGCGTATTTACAACAGTCAGCGCATCCACTTTGAATATGACGAGCAGGTGGTCGGGCAGATTGTGCAGCGTTGCACCGAAGTGGAAACCGGCGCGCGCAACATTGACTACATTATTAGCCGCACGCTGCTGCCGCAAATCTCCACCGAGATCTTGCGTATGCTGGGCGAAGAACTCCAGGTCTCGACACTCAAAGTGGGTATTGATGCAAGCGGTGCATTCAGCTTTCAATTCGCGTGATGCCGTGGTGAATTGACGCAGCGTATGGACACAATTCAGGACAATGCACTGCTGGCGATCGACGAGCTGATCAAGATCGGCACGTCGTTGTCGTCCGAGCGCAATCTCAATCATCTCCTCAATATGGTGGTGACCGCCGCGCGCCGCATCACGCGTGCCGACGGCGGCATGGTGTATCTGCTCAACAGCACTAAAACGGATTTGTACGTGGAAGTGTTGCAAAACGCCGCCGCGCGCTCGGCGGGTGCGCGCGTCGCGAACGTTGCGTTATACGTGAACAGCGAGCGCAATTCCGGCAATGCCATCGCGCATTGCGTGTTCAGCGGACAACCGGTGCAGATCGGCGACATCTACAGGTACTCGGGGTTTAACTGCGACGATTTCTATGAATACGACCGTGTTGCCGGTGCGCGCACCCAGGCGCTGCTCGCGTTACCGCTGCATAACCACGCGGCGGTCACGGTCGGGGTGCTGGTATTGACCAATATCCCGGGCACCGGACGCGCCGCCGATCCGCACGATCCGTTACTGCGCGCGTTTGCATCGCAAGCCGCCGTCGCCATCGACAATGTGCAACTCATCGAAACCAACCGGCGGCTGATCGATATTCTCGACCACACCAACCGCGAGCTTCAGGAAGAGAATCGGCGCCTGCGTGAGAAAATAGTCAGCCGTTATGATTTTTCGAAAATCATCGGGCACGGCGCAGCGATGAAAAAAGTATTTTCGTTGCTGGAAAAAGTACTGGCGTCGCCCGCCACCGTGTTGATTCGCGGTGAGACCGGCACCGGCAAGGAACTGTTTGCGCAGACCGTCCATTTCAACAGCCCGCGCCGCAGCGGCGAATTCGTCGCACAAAATTGCGCGGCGTTGCCGGACAACCTGCTGGAGAGCGAGCTGTTTGGTTACAAGAAGGGCGCATTCAGCGGTGCCATGCAGGACAAAATGGGCCTGATCGAGCTGGCCAACGGCGGCACGTTGTTTCTGGATGAAATCGGCGACATGCCATTGGGATTGCAAGCAAAGTTGTTGCGCGTATTGCAGGAAAAAGAAGTGCGACCGCTGGGTGGGGTGGAAAGCAAAAAAATCGATGTGCGCGTGGTAGCGGCAACGCACTGCAACCTCGAAGAGAAAATCAAGCAAGGCGGATTTCGCGAAGACCTCTATTACCGCCTCAGCGTGTTTCCCATCGACGTGCCGCCGCTGCGCGGGCGCAAGGATGACCTGCCCGCGCTGGTAAAATATTTTATCGACGAGTTCGCGCGCGTCTACGGCAAACATGTGTCGGGATGCGCGCCGCGCGCGTTCGATTGTTTATTTGACTACGACTTTCCCGGCAATGTGCGTGAACTCAAAAACGTGATCGAGCGCGCCGTGTTGCTGTGCGAACCCGGAGGCAGCATTCTGCCCGAGCATTTACCGGAGCAACTGCACTGCAGCGAGCGACTTGCGTACAGTGTGCCGCACGCGTTGGTCGGCCACGACGCGGGGCTGAAGGCATTGGTGGAAGAATTTGAACAGGCATTACTGCGCGAAAAGCTGCAAGCCTGCGATTGGAACCAGACCCGCACGGCGCAGCAATTGCACATCGGCCGCCGTACGCTGATCGAGAAAATTACCAAGTATCAGATCAAGCGCTGATCGGCTGTTACACCGGAATAGTCAGGTGCAGCGCCGCACCATTCAAAATGTCACGCCCGGTGTGCAGTTCCAGCTCAAGCAGGTGATGGCCAGGGCGGTCACGGTCGGCATGTACGCTGATCTGCGTGTGCGCACCGGGCCCGGTGTCGGCGAGCAGGTTGTCGAGAATTTTTTGCGCGTTCGCGGCGATGTGTTCTGCCCTGCCGCCCACCATAAAAAAGTCGCGATGTGCGCCCAGCAGTGCGGTCATCCGGCTGGCAAGCAATTGATAGGGCAGTGATGTCAAGTCCCGCGCTGTATGCGCGGCGCGCCCGGGATAATTCTCCGCGATGCGCAGCATCGGCGCATGCAGCAGATACGCCGCATCGCGATTCGGCTGGCAGGTGAGCGATGCGAAGCCGAACTGCGCCAGATCGTCCGCGTTTTCCATGTGCAGCAGTGCGCGCAACGGAATTGCGATTTCATCACCGCTGCGGTCATGATACGCCGCCACGTCCAGGCCGGTGATCTGGCCGTGTTGCACGCCGGTGATTTGCGTCGGCCACTGCGCGTGGGCCATGCTGCGCGCGATCAACACCGCCAGCCCCCAGCCAGGATTGCCCCACAGATACTCGGCGTGATCAGTAATGATTTCGGTGTAATTCAGCCCCCGGGTATTTTCGTCGGAGTAACACGCTCGCAGCAGCAGCGGGTTGTAAGCAGCACACAGCCAGCGTGCACATTCTTTGGCGCGCAAGGCGTTCCATGCGCTGTAGCGCGGCTGGGCCAGCAACGTGCCGAGGTAGGGCAGTGGGTGGGCTGCATCCGGCGCGGCGCCGAAAAAATTTGCGCGTACCGAAAACACCACCGGGATTTGTAACGCCTCTGCGTCTTGCGCAACCGCATGCAGCAAGGTGACATCGTGGCTGGTGGATTCGAATTCAAAGTTGATGAGCGCCAACCCCAACGGGGTTGAGCTCGCGCCGGAGTTTTCCGCGTCGACCACGCGCGTGTGGAAGGTTTCCGCAAGCTGATCGCGCGGCGTGTCGATCAATTCGATATTGACCTGTGGGCCGGTGTGATCAAGCAGCAATTTCACACCGCGCCAGGTCGCTTCCAGGCGCTGGAATAACGGATGATGCAGGATGGCGGTGATCTGCCGGTCAAGCAGCGCCGTAAGCTCATCGCGCACCTGGGTGATTTCAGGCGCTGTGGTGGTTGGCGTACGTCCTGCGCCGATGCTGTTCAGCACAGCTTCGATACCCTGTGCAGCAGGTGCCTTGGCTTGACCGGGGGCCGCGACTAAATCCAGAATGCGCTCGACCGCATCGCTGCCGCGCGCGTTGATCACGGGCGCGGGTGTCACGTTAGGTTGCGGCGGCGGATTCGACTTAAGTGCCGCGCGACAGCGCCGCAGCGCCGGAAGCAACGCCGCGCAGGAATCGTAAGTTGACAAATCGGCCGTGAATTCGGCGCTTGAAATTTCGTGCCGCAATAACATCTGCACACGCTCGTTGAACAGAAAAATCGCCGTGAGGTCGGGTACGTGTGCGATCACCCCAGCGGGGGACAAATCGCTTAGGTCCGTGATGCGAATGGCCACGTTGAGTGGAGTGCGCACGCCGTAGATGAAATTTTCAACTTCCAGATGCAGCGTGGCGCCGAATGTTTGCAGAGCCGCGCCCAGATTGTCTTTGCTCAAGCCTACCGTTGGGCTGCCGTTCGGGTCGGCCATGCCAGCGGAAAAATCGCCGAGCACCGCAATCCGAAACGGCAACGGTTGTAGGGGCCGCGCGCCACCGAGATTAAGATTCATAGGCATGCCGTATGGTGCGTTCGTTGTCCACGGGAGAAGTTCCTTGTATGGTATCGCCCAATGCGCTTTTTTACGTCGTAACGCGCGCTATGGTAGCGGTAAAAATACACAGCTCACAACAGGCTTGGTCACACGAGGGGATACACGGTATGGCACAACGCAAAGTATGGTTGACCTGGGTGGCACAGGAAACCACCAAGGCTGACCCGAATGCCAGCATGGCAGCGCTCAAAAAGAACGGCTTGCTGCCGCAAGGCAACCGCTGGCTCGACGACGTGGCCAAGGCCGCCTGGGCGGAAATGTTGCCGGTGCTCAGCGATGCACAGATGAGTGATGCGTGGATTATCGCGCTGGACCGCGCGAGCTTCGATCTCGCTACGGTGCGTTACGGGTTGTCGGTGTTGGCATCGACAGTGCGTGAGCGCCGTGGCGCGGC
>JANOOV010000219.1:0-5599 GCA_031421535.1 Gammaproteobacteria bacterium | reverse complement strand
AGCTACTATTGCCCTTTGTTTTCTTTGTTCGAAGGAGCTATGAACATGAAATGCCCCGTGTGCGGTGGTGCTGAGCTGGTGTATGACACCCGCGATATGCCCTATACCTACAAAGGTGAATCGACCACCATTCCGGCGGTCACTGGCGACTATTGTCCGGCGTGCGACAAGGCTATTCTTGACATAAATGAATCACGCCGCACCAGTGCGTCGATGCACGAGTTCACCAAGCACGGCAAACGGGGTTAGCCACCAATGGTGCTACCTAAATGAAATTCCTGATCTACCGCTACAACCCCGAAACCGATGCGCAGCCGCGCATGCAGGAGCACGTGCTCGCGGAGATTCGGCCGGACATGATGCTGCGCGATGCGCTGATTGAAATCAAAGCGCGCGACGAGAGTTTGAGTTTTCGGCATTCCTGCGGCGAGGGCGTGTGCGGGTCCGACGCGTTGAACATCAATGGCCGCAACGGTCTGGCGTGCATCACGCCGCTGGCAGGGTTAAGCGAGCCCATCGAGGTGCGCCCGCTGCCGGGCATGCCGGTGATCCGCGATCTGGTCGTGGACATGAGCCAGTTTTTCAACCAGTACCGCGCGGTTAAACCGTATTTAATCCGTCACGATGCGGAACCTGAAGTCGAATACCGGCAAAGCCCGGAGCAGCGTAACCAGCTTGACGGCTTGTACGAATGCATTTTGTGCGGTGCGTGTTCCTCGGCTTGTCCGTCGTTCTGGTGGAACCCGGAAAAATTCCGTGGTCCCGCCGCGTTGCTGCAAGCGTGGCGCTGGCTTGCCGACTCGCGCGATCAGGCGGGCGACGCACGGCTGGAAGATTTAGAAGGTCCATACAAATTGTTCCGTTGCCACACCATCATGAACTGCGTTGAGGTCTGCCCGAAGGGTTTGAATCCCACGCGCGCCATCGCCAACATCAAAGAACGCATGTTGCAGCAGCTGATCTGAAAATCATGTAGCACACCCCTGCATTGTTTGTCGGGTACTGGATGATTTATCTTCAGCGTATTCCTGTAACGTTGCACTTACCCACGACATGCTTGATCCGCAAACCCGAAAAATTTTCCCACGCCGCCGTGCGCAAGCGCTGGACGAAACGCTGTGCGCGGAATTGCATGCACGCATCTGCGGCTTTGTCGCGTTGGCCAATGTGTCGCTCGCGACCGATCTGCGCGTGCCGACTTGGGACGCGCGCTTGCGCGGTGCGTTGGCGGGCAAGGCGCATTTGCAACGCTGGCATCTGCAATTCAACGCGACCTTGCTGCGTGCCAATCAAGAGCACTTTCTGTTGCAAACCGTCGGCCACGAAGTCGCGCATCTGGTGGTGTGGGCGCGGTATCGCATGCGCGTGAAACCGCATGGTGCGGAATGGAAAGCGGTGATGCGTGTGTTTGGTTTGGAGACACGCGCCACGCACGACTACGATATCTCGACGTTGCGCCGCACGCGTTCGCCGTTTGTGTATCGCTGCGCGTGTCCCGGCGACATTCATCTGGGCGCGCTGCGCCACCAGCGCGTGGCGCGCGGCGCGCGTTATGTTTGTCGGCGTTGCCGTGCCCCTATCGCGTTTTCGCACCAATGCGCTTGATCTCATTTGATGCACTGCGCACGCTGGATATTCCCGCTGTAATTAATGTCAAGCCAGAGGACTGGCTGCGGCGCAAAGACGAACTTCTCGCCGCCGACGTGCTGTTGTTTCCCGACTACTGGCAAGTCAATGCGTTGGTGTATGCGTGGCGACGGCATATCTTTCCCAGCATCAACAGCTACCATCTCGGGCACGACAAAATTGAAATGACACGCGCGTTTGAAGCCGTGTGCCCGGAGCATGTGCCGTTCACGCGCATCCTGCCATCGACACCCGCAGCGCTGGAACAGGTGCTGGATGAATTCAGTTTTCCGTTCGTGGCGAAAGTGGTGCGCAGTTCGATGGGGCAGGGCGTGCTATTGATTGAGTCGCGCGCCGCGTTGCGCGACTACGCGCAAGCCAACGACGTGCTCTATATTCAAGAGCGCCTGGCGATTCATCGCGATGTGCGTGTGGTGGTGGTCGGGGGGCAGGTGGTGACAGCCTACTGGCGGGAAGCGCAGGACGGGCGCTTTCACAACAACGTGGCGCAAGGTGGAAGCGTCTCGTTCGAACACGTGCCGGACGGCGCGCTGCGGCTGGCCGAACGCGTGGCCGCGCAATTGGGCGTGGATCACGCGGGTTTCGACATCGCGCAGGTTGATGGCCACTTTTATTTGTTCGAGTTCAATGTGCGCTTCGGCACCGAGGCGTTGAACGCGCGCGGTATTCGCTTGGGGCCGCTGATTTTGGAATACCTCGCCCGGTAATGTTTTTTACGCCCGCGCCGTAACAGTTAATAAGATGTTCAATCTGTCGACGGTGGAACCGTCGTTGCGACATGCGCCGTCCCTTTTCCAAAGATCCACAAGTCGAAACCTCGCTGCGCCATTCGGTACGCGATGCGGTTGCGCACTCGGCCATGGCCGGTGCGGGCGAAAGTTTTTTCTCCGCCTTCGCGCTCTTTTTAAAGGCCACCAACGCGCAGATTGCATTGCTGGCGTCGATCCCGCCGCTGTTGGCGTCGCTTGCCGAGCTGGTGTCGGTGTGGTGCGGGCGCTACGTGCAGCGGCGCAAGTCGATCATTCTGTTCGGCGCGTATGTGCAGTGTTTTTTGTGGTTGCCGTTGCTGGCGTTGCCGTTGCTGTTTCCCGAATACGCGGTGCCGTTGTTCATTGTCGTGATCGTTTTTTACCAGGCCTCCAGTCACCTGATTGCGCCACAGTGGAGCAGCTTGATGGGTGATCTGGTGCCGCGCCGCAAACGCGGTCGCTACTTCGGCATGCGTGCGCGTTACGCGACCGTCGCTGCGTTTTCCGCGTTGGTGATTGCCGGAAGCGTGCTGCACTGGTTCGACGCACAGGGCGCGACCGTCAGTGGTTTTATTGTGATTTTCAGTTTCGCGGCGATTGCGCGCCTGGTGTCGGCATATCACCTGAGCCACATGTACGAACCGCCGCGCGCGGCAGAGCAGCCGTCCGCAGCATTTAACCTGAAGGCATGGTCCCGGCGATTCCGCAATTCATCGGCGGTGCGGTTCTCGATATTTTATGCCTGTTTTCAAGCCACGGTATCCATCGCCGCGCCGTTCTTCACCGTGTACATGCTGCGCGAATTGAATTTTTCCTATCTGGAATTCATGTGCGTCACGGCCACGTCGGTGTTGCTGCACTTTGCGTCGCTGCCCACCTGGGGACGCATCAGCGATGCGTGGGGTAATCGCGTCATCATCGTTTTTTCCGGGGCGCTCATCACGACATTTCCGTTGTTGTGGCTGGTCTCGACCAATATCGGGTTCATCATCGGTGTGCAAATGCTGTCGGGTTTGTGCTGGTCGGGTTTTTCTCTTGCGACCACGAATTTTTTATATGCTGCGGTTCCGGCGGAAAAGCGCTCCCAGTATCTTGCGTTTCATAATGTGCTCGGCGCCGTCGCCGTGTGCATCGGCGCGCTGGTGGGTGGCTTGCTGGCCACCTCCTTGCCGCATGAGTTCACATTGGGTGCCTACCAATTGACCTGGCTTACATCACTCTATGGCGTGTTTCTGGTTTCATCGCTTGCGCGCATGGCAGTGGCGGCACTGTGTTTGCCGCGTTTGCATGAGGTACGCGATGAACGCACGGTGTCGATCATCGTATTGCTGCGCAGTACGCTGCGCCGCGTGCAACGGCTGCCGCGCATGGTCGCCACGCTGCGTGAGGTATGCAGCCGCCGTTTTGTAATGCCGTGGCACTAGCCGGCTCTGATATCTGCGAATCGCATAAAAAAAGAGTGTTATGTAATTTCGCTTCGAAGCCAGGTCTTGCTATGGTTCTTCTGACCCCCTGAGTAACCCTCGTTCACTGCCCCCCCAGTGAACCCGCCGCGTCCTAACCCGACGCGGCGTTTTTTTATGCCGGGAGGCAGGGGCATGCGCGGGAGCAGCAATGCCCGCAAATCCATGTGCTACCTTAAGTTCACCAGTCCGCCGCCGTTAATTCTCACGACTGCCTGTGGTGACACGTACCCGTATGCCCCCGTTGCATGGAAAAAAATTCCGTTTACTGCTCGTTGACGATGACGCGATGACGCGGCAATTCATGTCGGCGCGATTAACGCGCCAGGGCTACGACATGACCGTGGCCGAAGAGGGTTATCAGGCATTGCATCTGTTGGAGACCGAGTCGTTCGATCTGTTGCTGCTCGACATCATGATGCCCGGCATGTCCGGGCTCGATGTGCTGAAGCAAGTGCGGCGCAAATTTTCCATGCTGAATTTACCGGTCATTATGGTGACGGCCAACGATCTGGAGGAAAGCATGATCGAAGCCCTGGAGAAAGGCGCCAACGACTATCTGCTGAAACCCATCAGCATGCCGGTGACGCTGGCCCGGATCAAAACGCAATTGTCGTTGCGCTATCTTTCCGAACTCAAGGATGAGTTTGTACGCTTTGCCAGCCACGATTTGAAAAAGCCGTTGATGCTGTTACGCGACATCGCCGGTGAGTTGCAGACTTCGACGGCGGGCGACGGCGCAGAACTCTCCCCGGCCACGCGCGAGTCGCTGGACTTGCTGGTGGGCACGGCGGACAACATGCAAAATGTCGTGCAGGGCTTCCTCGACGAAAGTGCCGCCCTTATCGACGGCAACTATGCGCGCCGCAGCGCTGTCAACATTAACCAGATGGTGATGCACGCGGTGCAGGCCAACGAGCATTACGCGCAACGCAAGGGCGTGCAGCTCAGCGCGGTGTTAACCGACAAATCGCTGGTCGTGCACGGTGACGGATTTCAGCTTTCCCAGGTGCTCGACAATCTGCTGGGCAACGCCATAAAATTCAGCCCGAAAAACAGCGCCACGGTGGTGCGCACCAACTCCACCGACGGCTATGTGCAGGTCGATGTCTGCGACACCGGGCCGGGTATCAACAACGATGACATGAGCAAGTTGTTCATCAACGGCGCGCAGTTAGCCAACCTGCCAACGGGAAATGAAACCAGCTCCGGTGTCGGGCTGGCGCTGTGCAAACAGTTGGTGGAATTACACGGTGGGGAAATCGGTGCACACAACAACAGCGACTGCGGTACGACCTTCTGGATACGGTTGCCGCAACATGCCAACGGGCGTAACGCGTAATTTGTGCTGATGTAAATTTTCGCCCCACGTCAAGTCGTTCATTACTTTTTCGGTCAGCCCAACTGTTTTTCCATTAACTTTATCCACGTGTTGTTGAACCTTGTTATCGTCGGATAACGAGGTCCCGAGCAGCAGCCTTTTGATGGCATCGCGATGCGCCGCCCCACCGCGTGAAGGCGGGTCCGACGATGCGATAAATCACTGGTTTGCCATCTTCGTCTTCGAGCGTCACCCACGCGCCGAAGAACACGCGGGTTTGATCGCTGGTCGACTGCGCGACGACTTTTAAATCCGGCAGGCGTTTTTGTAAATAGCGGATGCTCCGGTCGATTCCACACGGCGGCGAGTTCGTTCTGTAAACGCGTAAAACCCGCCGACGTGATGTAGGGCGAGGCGGG
>JANOOV010000218.1:0-6798 GCA_031421535.1 Gammaproteobacteria bacterium | reverse complement strand
AACGGCAGCGGGATCAGCTTGGCCTTGCCGTCGTAGTGCTGGAATTTTCCATCGGTATACAAACGCGGCGAGCCAGTGGGTGTCGTGTCTTCATTGCACGGCCACTGAATACCGCACTGTTGTTCGATCTTGGCGTAGGTCATTCCGGAATAGTCGAGCATGCGCCCCTTGGAAAGCTCGCGCATTTCGTCGAAAGCGCCTTCGGTGGTTTCCGGAAATTTTATTTTCAGTCCTTGCTCGAAGCGTTTGGCCATCTGGTTGAATATCCAGAAATCCGGTTTTGAATCCGCGTACGGTGGCATCACGTTGCGGATCAGGTTCACGCGCCGCTCGGTGTTGGTGAAGCAGCCTTGCTTCTCCGCCCACACCGCCGCAGGCAGATACACATGACTGTATTCGTTGGTCTCGACATCAGCATAAGCATCCTGCACCACCAGAAATTCCAGCTTCTCGAAGGTCTTGCGGATGCGCGCCGAGTTGGTCATTGAGGTCATGGGATTAGTGGCGATGATCCACAGCCCCTTGATCTGGCCAGTCTCAATGGCGGGAAAAATATCGGTCTGGAACAAGCCGCGCTTCTTTGGAAAAAACTCTGGATCAATGCCCCAAAATTTGGCGACGGTATTGCGGTCCTCTTCTTTTTCCAGCGCGCGATAACCGGGCAAACCGGAACAGGCTGACCACTCACGCGTGCCCATCGCGTTGCACTGACCGGTAATCGACAGGCTGGTGCTGCCGGGCTTGCCGATGTTGCCGGTGATGAGATTCAGGCTGTTGATCGCCACTACACCGTCGGAACCGTGTGTGCTTTGATTGATGCCCATGGTCCAGATGCTCATTGCGGCGCCGGCCTTGGCGTAAAGGCGCGCAACGTTGCGGATGGTGTCTTCATCAATGCCGCAGATGCGCGACGCGGTCACCGGGTCGTACTGTTCGACCAGCTTGGAAAATTCGTCGAAGCCGGTGGTATGCGCGTTGATGTACTCGCGCTTCTCCAGACCTTCTTTCAAAATCACATGCGCCAAACTGTTCAGCAACACCACGTCGGTGCCCGGTGTTATCGGCAGGTGCATGTCGGCCATTTGCGCGAACATGGTGACGCGCGGATCGACCACGATCACCGGGAATTTACGCTTCTCCAATGCTTCGCGCAGCCGCCAGAAAATAATCGGATGTTGTTCCGGCAGGTTGGAGCCGAAGGCGATGAGGCATTGGGTATGTTCGAAATCGTCGTAGCAGCCGGGCGGCCCGTCGGAACCGAACGAACGTTTGTAGCCCGACACCGCCGACGACATGCACAGCGTGGTGTTGCCGTCGTAGTTGTTGGTGCCCAGCACGCCGCGCGTGAGCTTGCCCAACGTGTAAAACTCTTCGGTCATGATCTGGCCCGTAGACACCACAGCAAAAGAGTCACGCCCGTACTGGCCCTGGATGCGCTTGATCTCGCCTGCTACTTTATCCAGTGCGGTGTCCCACGTCGTCTCAGCAAACGGCTCGTGGATTTTGTCGCGTAGCAGCGGAGTTTTTCCACGGCCGGGAGCGTAAAACAATTCGTGTTCGAAGATGCCCTTCAGGCACAGCTTGCCGCGATTTACATCCGCGCCCGCGACGCCGCGCGTGCCGACGGCTTTGCCTTCGGCATTGATCCCGACTTCGATGGAACATCCCGTGGAACAATAGCCACAGGTGGTGTACTTCCAATCGACGATGCCCTTGTCGGCGATCTTGATCGGATTTTTTTGGTTGCGCCCGAACAGCATGACTCTCCCTCCCCGTTTATGCTTCTACTGTTTGCCCGGAAAACCCCACCACGTTTGCGCGGCCATCAATGCGTAAAAACACCGCACCGTGCTCGATCTTGACGGAGTGTTTATTGGTGCAACCTTCATCCGGCCCGACCGCGCAACCTTGCTCAAGATCGATGACCCAGTTATGCAGCGGGCAAGCAACACGGTTATCAAACACGATGCCTTGCGATAGCGGTCCACCCTTGTGCGGGCACTTGTCGTCCAGCGCGAACACTGCGTCGCTGGCGGTACGAAATATCGCGATGTCGCCCTGCGCCGTGCGCACTACGCGCGCGCCGAGTCTGGGAATGTCCGTAAGATTGCCGACTGCGATCCAATTCATGCATGACTCCAAAATTGTGAATGTTTAATGTTGAATTCATGGTGCGCGACGCGCACGTCAAAATTCATCATGTCCGTTAAACATCCAATATTATTTATTCAGCCCACCAGCTTGATCGGAATAAATTCTCGTTTATCCGTCGCGTCGGCGTGCTGCTTCCACGGATCAATCTGCGCATATTGCTGCGAGTCGCGGAACTGCTGCGCCAGTAATTTGCGTCCGTCCGCATCATCAACCACGCGCTGTTTAACGTAGGTTAAGCCCACGCGTTCGAGATACGGCGCGGTGCGTTCGAGATAGTGACCTTCTTCGCGATACAACTGCATGAAGGCGGCGCAATACTCCAACACTTGCTCCATGGTCTCGACCTTGCACAGCAGATCGGTCGCACGGATTTTTACGCCGCCGTTGCCGCCAACGTGCAGCTCCCAACCGGAGTCCACCGCGACCACGCCGAAGTCTTTGATGGTCGCCTCCGCGCAATTACGCGGGCAGCCCGACACCGCCATTTTGAATTTGTGCGGCGTCCACGAGCCCCAGCTCATCTGTTCCAACTTGATGCCCATCGTAGTGGAGTCCTGCGTGCCGAAGCGACACCACTCCGACCCGACACAGGTCTTGACCGTTCGTAGCGCCTTGCCGTAGGCATGGCCCGAGACGAATCCCGCCTTGCTTAAATCACCCCACATGCCCGGTAAGTCTTCTTTTTTTACGCCGAGCATGTCGATGCGCTGGCCGCCGGTGATTTTGACCGTGGGCACCTTGTATTTTTCCGCGACGTCGGCAATGGCGCGCAGCTCGGCGGGGTTGGTCACGCCACCCCACATGCGCGGGATGACCGAGTAGGTGCCGTCTTTCTGGATGTTGGCGTGCGCGCGTTCGTTGATAAAGCGCGACTGCGCATCGTCGGCGTATTGGCCGGGCCAAGCGCTGAGCAAGTAGTAGTTCAGCGCGGGACGGCACTTTGCGCAACCGTCCGGGTTTTTCCATTCGTAGTAGTCACGCACCGCTGACATGGTCATTAATTTATGGGCGCGTATACCCGCAATCACTTCGTCGTGCGTGTGCTCGGTGCAGCCACACATGGATTTCTTCTTCGGTGCTTGCGAGTAATCACCTCCCAGCGTCAGCGCAAGCAACTGCTCGACCAGCCCGGTACACGATCCGCACGAGCTCGACGCCTTGGTGTGTGCTCGCACTTCATCGAGCGTAAACAATTTTTTGCCGATGATGCTGTTTACGATCTCGCTTTTGCACACGCCGTTGCAGCCGCAAATCTCCGCGCCGTCGGCCATCGCCGCAACCCGATTGGATTGCCCGTGTCCCGCGTCACCCAGGTGATGTTCGCCGAACAGCAGATGCTCACGAAAATCCGACACGTCGGTGCCGTCGCGCATCAATTGGAAATACCAGGCACCGTCGCCGGTGTCGCCGTACATCACCGCACCGGCGATCTTGTTGTCCTTGATCACGATTTTTTTGTACACGCCGCGTGCTGCGTCTTTGAGCACGATGTCTTCGGTGGTTGCATCGCCGGTAAAATCACCCGCCGAGAATAAGTCGATACCGGTGACTTTGAGTTTGGTGGAGGTCATCGAGCCTTCGTAACGCGCATAGCCCAGGTGCGCGAGATGGTTGGCGCATACCTTGGCTTGCTCGAACAACGGCGCGACCAGACCATAGGCGGTGCCGCGATGCTGCACACATTCACCCACCGCATAGATGCTCGGGTCGTAGGTTTGCAAGGTGTCGTTGACCACAATGCCGCGCTCGCAATGAATACCGGCCTTCTTTGCCAGATCCATATTGGGGCGGATGCCCACGGCCATCACGACCAGGTCGGTCGAAAGTTCGAGCCCGCCTTTAAAGCGCACGGCCTTGACGCGCGTATCGCCCAGAATGGCTTCAGTGGACGTGGCCATTAAAAATTGCAGGCCGCGTTCTTCCAGCGATTTCTTTAATAACGCACCCGCGACCGCATCCAGCTGGCGCTCCATGAGGCCGTCCATCAAATGCACCACGGTTACATTCATGCCGCGCTGCTTTAAACCATTGGCCGCTTCAAGACCGAGCAAGCCGCCGCCGATCACCACGGCGTGCTTGTGCTGCTGCGACGCCTCCAGCATGCAGTCCACATCGTAAATATCGCGGAAGGTAATTACCCCCGGAAGATCATGCCCCGGCACCGGAATGATAAAGGGATTGGAGCCCGTGGCCAGCAGCAACCGATCATACGGTGCGGAAGTGCCGTCGTCGGCGATGACCCTGCGCTTGAGCCGATCAATCTGCGTGATCTTTTTCCCCTTGTGCAAAGTAATGCCGTGCTGCGCGTACCAGGCATCGTCGTTGAGCATGATCTCGTCGATAGTTTTTTCACCCGCCAGCACCGGCGACAACAGGATACGGTTGTAGTTGCCATACGGCTCTGCGCCGAACACGGTGATGTCGTACGTGTCGGGGGCGAGCTTCAATAATTCCTCCAGCGTGCGCACCCCCGCCATGCCGTTGCCGATCAATATTAACTTTTCTTTCATGTACCATCCCTCTACATATCGGATCTCATTAGTGTCGTAATTACAACTGGCGTGCCAGTCGCTTATAAAAAATAAAATATCAGTGTTAACCGCTTCTTCCGCCTTGGAAATTTCCATTGTTCAGCATGCAGTGCGGCGCATGGCTCATCACGCGCGGCGCACCATACGGGCGCATGTGTGGAACGATTATCCGGAAATGGTGCACAGACGAAATATGGCCCGATCAAAAGCCTGCATCTGCGGCGGTAGTGAAATTACGAAATGGCCTGGTAGTAAAGATTCTGCGGATGTTTTGCCTGCGCAAAAAAGAACCAGCGCTCGGCAATCAAACCGACGTATTGAATCAGAAATACCAATATAAAAAGCGCGCTAGTATGCACGCTCAACGCGATCAACAGCAACAAGACGGGCACCAAAAATACCAGCATCAGGAAAATCCACTTAACGGATTTTAGAAACGCGGCGCTCTTGCCGTGAAAAAACTCGCGCGTGTTGAATGAGCCGCCCATCGCACCCTGCGCTTTCTGTTGGATCTTGCTGTGTTTCACGCCGATGGCAGTTTGCAAGTTGCTCATGTGGCGGATATGTTTGTTACGAATCAGCGCTGCCGCGCGAAAAATAAACGCCAGCAAGGTCAGCACCAGTGAACACCACGCGAAAAATTGTACGAGGCTGGGCGCGACGTAAGTGCTGAACGCCGTCGCCAATGCAAATCCGGATGCGGTGCCCAACAAGGTGTAATTAATCAACGTCAGCGGCGAGTGCCACTCCTCGATAAATTTCAGGCAGGCGTAGATCATGCCGGTGCAGACAAATAACGCGATGCACAGTAAGGCGGCGGCCACGCCGACCCAGAAGGTGAGGGCGCCGAGCTGTGGATTGGCGAGGCTGAAAATATTGGTCGCGTTACCAAAATAGTGCAGCACGCCGTAAACAAAAATCGCGCCCATCACGGCCGGTAACACAATCACTTCACGCGACAACCACGAGGTGCGCCACATCGCCGCCGAACGCCATGCGCGCTCGGGATGGCCGAGGTGAAAGAACGAGGCGATCAAGCCGCCGCCGAGCAAGAGGAGGGCGATCAGACTGCCGGTTGCATAAAACGTGATGCCATCCTGCGGCGGCAACGCATCGGGAACGCCCAGCGCCTGCACGACAAACAGCGCGAGAAACAAACCCTGACCCGTACCGATTAGAGTGGTTAGAAAAATTACCGAGAAAGCAGGATGCATCTTTATGATTTCCTTGTTGGGGCGCGATGAGTCACGCCCCTTACGTGTAATTTACGCAATGTCATCCAACGATGGCTCACGCGGATCGTGAGTCGGGAAATGCTCTTTCTTGAGCGGGTTGTCGATGCGCACCAGCTCGTCTTCGTGGATATGCATTTTGGTTTTGCGGCGCGGTAAATAGTGATTGGCCGGATGCGTACCCCACTCCGGCATCAACGCATAGCCGCCGCTTTCGCGGATCGCAATCGACACCTCTGAATCTGGATCATGCACGTCGCCGAACAGGCGCGCGGTGGTCGGGCAGGCCATCACACACGCCGGTTTGCGTTCGCTTTCTGGCAACTTCAGGTCGTAGATGCGATCCACGCACAACGTGCATTTCTTCATCACCTTCTGGTGCTCGTCGATTTCGCGCGCGCCGTACGGGCAGGCCCAGGAGCAGTACTTGCAACCGATGCATTTGTCGTAATCGACCAGCACGATGCCGTCGGATTTGCGTTTATAACTGGCACCGGTCGGACACACCGGCACGCACGGCGGATCTTCGCAGTGCAGGCAGCTCTTTGGAAAGTGAATCGTCTCGGTGTTCGGGAATTCGCCGACTTCATACGTCTGCACGCGGTTGAAAAACGTACCGGTGGGTTCCAGACCATAGGGGCGTTCGTCGGTCATGAAGCCCGCCTCGCCGGACGTGTTCCATTGTTTGCAGCTGGTCACGCAGGCGTGACAGCCGACGCAAACATTCAGATCAATGACGAGGGCGAGCTGGGTCATATTAAATTCCCAGTTTTGAGCAAAGATCCCCTCTCCCTCCGGGAGAGGGTTAGGGTGAGGGCGTTAGATCGCGGGAGAGAACTTGACGCTCCCTCACCCCGACCCTCTCCCGCAGGGAGAGGGGG
>JANOOV010000217.1:0-16547 GCA_031421535.1 Gammaproteobacteria bacterium | reverse complement strand
GCGCGGTACGTGCGGTGTTGACAGTAAAACGTGAAATCTGCGATGCGAATTGATTGCTCGAGTTGTTGGTGGTGAACGACAAAAACACGTAGCCGTTGTTCGCGTAATCCGGGTGGAACGCAACCCCGAGCAATCCGCCCTCGCCGGACGGATTCACCTTAGTCGTGAGATCGATGAACAGAGTTGTTTGTGTTGTTGCTGTTGTATCGACGTTTGCGAACGAATAAATCCGTCCGGCTTTTTCCGCCACATACCAGCGCGCATCACTGTCCGGCGCCTGGACCATGACTACGGGCTCGATAAACGTTAGCGCCGGGAAGGCGGGTTGAACCTGAATCACGCCCGCAGCAGCGACGGGTCGCTTGCCCGCGACACACGTGGTGTTCACCGGGCGCTGATCCAGCCCCGACACCGGTGGCGTGGGTTTGCCGCCGCCACGGCTGGATTCGCATCCAACCGATGCAAGTACACACAAAGCAGTAATGGCCAAGACATGTAATTTCAACATAGCTTTCTCCTTGACTGGGAAAACCGGTAATCGCCAGCCTGCGGGCAATTTGTTGATGTTAGGCAATACATCGGCAAACCGTTGCGATTCAGTTCACACCCGCCGGGTTAAACAACACGGCTGAAGCCGACGCTTGCAAGTTCACACGATGCCACGATAATAGCGGCTGCTTGATGCCCTACCACAAGGAGTTGGATACGAATATGAAAGCGATTGAGCATTTTTTAGAAGTGTTGATCTTTAACAGCCGCTGGTTGCTGGCGCCGTTTTACCTGGGCTTGGTAGGTGGCATCCTCATCCTATTGGTTAAGTTCGGGCAGGAGTTTTTCCATCTTGTACCAAACACCTTGTCGGGTTCGGAATCTGACGTTGTGCTGGCGATTCTCACCCTGGTGGACATGTCGCTGGTCGCCAACCTGCTGCTCATCATTGTCTTTAGCGGCTACGAGAATTTCGTGTCCAAGATCAATACCGAGGGGCATGAGGACCGGCCGGACTGGATGGGCAAGGTCGATTTCTCCGGCCTTAAAATGAAAGTGATCGCGTCGATTGTCGCCATTTCCGCGATTGAGCTGCTGAAAGCGTTTGTGAATATCGGTGCGCAACTGGATGCCATGGCGGCGGCGACTGCGACCGGTGCGATTGCCGCGACCCGCGACTGGGCCTGGACGCCTGCCGACAAATCATTGCTGTGGAAAGTCATCATTCATGTCGTACTGGTATCGTCTGGCGTGTTGTTCGCGGTGATGGACCGGGTTGCGGGCGGCAGTCACGGCGGCGGCCAAGCGCCTGCCGCCGATGCCAAGCAGCATTGAGGTCTATGGCCGCAGCCAACACTGACGTGCTGAAAGCCCTGCAAGTTCGCTTGCGTGAATTTGCGCGTGAGCGCGATTGGGACCAGTTTCATTCGCCCAAGAATCTCGCCATGGCGTTGATGGCTGAATCCGCAGAATTAGTTGAGCACTTTCAGTGGCTCACCGAGGCGCAAAGCACGCAGTTACCGGACGCAAAACTGCGCGAGGTTGAACTGGAGTTGGCCGACGTATTTCTATACCTGCTGCGTCTCGCTGATAAATTAAACGTCGATCTGCTCGACGCCGCCGCGCATAAAATCGACCTGAACGCACGCAAATACCCCGCCGACAAAGTGCGCGGCTTATCCAAAAAATACAACGAGTACGATGGCGAATAACCCCTCCGGCACGCTGCGTGAAAAAGTCATGTCCGGCTCCATCGACGCGAGCACCCACGTTGCGTTGGTGAGCATCGAATTTCTCATTCACCAGGCCGCCTCGCTCAAAGACAAGCGGCGTGTCGTCAGCAGCGTGAAAGATCGGCTGCGTGCGCGGTTCAATGCGGGTGTCGCCGAGATCGGTTATCTGGACGAGTGGCAGCGTTGTGCCATCGGCGTGGTGATGCTTGGTAACGAGCGGATGCCAGTCGAGCGCGAGGTTAATGCCGTGCAGAACTTTATACAGGAAGTGCGCGACATCGAGCTGGTCAACATTACGTGGGAGTGGTTGTAGACATTTAGTGAAAAACCTCCCCCTACTATTACAATTTAGGAGGAGGTTCGATCCGGAATTTACTTCGCAATCGCTTTCAGCTTCGCCACGTCCGCATCCGACGGCTTGTGGTTGAGGCCGACCACGACACCCGCCAGATCTTTCACCGATTGCGGCGCAGCGGCATCTTTGATGACCGCGTCGAGCTTGGCCTTGTCCGCGTCGGCGGCGCTGTGGTTCAGGTTGAGGATCGCTGTCGCAATGGCGCGCTCATGTGCGGGTGCGGCGGTGTCCGCAGCGATCTTCTTCAGCTTTTCCTTGTCGGCATCGCTGGCGTAATGACGCACGTTGATCATGATTTCCGCCATCGCTTTGGTATTGGCGCCTGCAACATCGGCGGCGAACGTGGCTGGAACCGCAACCAGGGCCGACGCGAACAGACACAGTGCAGCAACTTGAACTCGCTTCATGACAATTCTCCGGGAGGTTGTGTAAGACCGGTTCAGTATAGACGGCAATTTGGCACTGTGCGTGACGCGCGTTACGGCCTTGCCATGCGGTGGGTCCTCACGCATGCTGTCGCCGCAAATTATTTATGGGAGGCTGCATGAACTTGGAAAAAGTTGTTTTTGCGTTTTTTATCCTGTTGGCGCTCACGCTGAACTTCGGCTTTTCCTACGGTGACATCGACAATCCCGCGCACCATAACGTCTACGAGTTTTTCGCCGCGATTGTGGTCAACCTGATCGCTACGGTGCTGAAACTTGGCGACCGTACCCATCTGGGGGCGGTGTTGCTGGCTACCAGTCTGGTGGCTGTGTCGCAACTGGTGGTGGCCGCCGTGCTGTGGGGTGTGGTGGAAAATATCACCGGCACCGGCATGACGCCGGAACACATGGCCTCAATCGTGTCGCTGTCGGCGGGCGCGGTGCTGGCCAACGTGGTGTCGGTGGTGCTGCTGGTGTCTGAGACGCTGATGGGGCGCCGGTAAATACCACCATGTTCAACGTCGTCTTCCTGTTGTTGCGGCGCGCGCAACTGCCGCTGGTGGTGCTGATCGCGGCCTATGCCGTTGCGGTGCTCGGCTTCGTGCTGATTCCGGGGCAGGACGATCACGGCAAAGTGTGGCACATGGGGTTTTTGCACGCGTTTTACGTGGTGAGCTACACGGCGACGACGATTGGTTTCGGCGAATTACCGTATCTGTTCACCGATGCGCAACGCCTGTGGATGACGCTGGTCGTTTACTTCACCGTGATCGCGTGGATGTACACCATCGGCATGCTGCTGGCGTTGATGCAGGAGTCGTCGTTCCGCGCGTTGACGCGGGAGTTGACATTTACGCGCGGCGTGCGCCGCATCGCCGAGCCGTTTTATCTGGTGTGCGGTTACGGCGATACTGGTAGCACCCTGGTGCGCGGCCTGACGGACGCCGGGTTGCGCGCCGTGGTGATCGACATCAACCCCGAGCGCATTGACGCGTTGTTGCTGGAAGACGTGCAGACCCACGTGCCGGGGTTATGCGCGGACGCGGGCAAGCCCGGTGTCATGCTCAAGGCGGGCCTGCAAAGTCGCCATTGCACCGGGGTATTGGTGTTGACCGACCGCGACTCGACCAATCTGCAAATTGCCATCGCCGTAAAACTGCTGCGTCCCGACCTGCCCACGATTACGCGCGCACAAACCCGCGAGGCCGCCGCCCAGCTCGCCGCGTGCGGCGCCGATTCCATTCTCAATCCTTTCGACTTGTTCGCGCGCATTCTGAAAAACGCCGTGCACGCCCCCGGCCTGTATGCGCTGGACGAGCAACTTACCAGCGTGCCCGACGAGGCGTGGTCGCCGCCGCTGCATCCGCCGCGCGGCAACTGGATCGTGTGCGGTTACGGGCGCTTTGGCCAGGCTACGCACGCGGCGTTGCGTGGTGAGGGAATCAGTTGCACGGTGGTCGAAGCTGATCCCGAAATTGCCGACTCCGTGCCCGGCTGTGTGCGCGGTGTCGGCACCCAGGCCGATACGTTGGTCGCCGCGCAAGTGCGCGCCGCCGCCGCGCTGGTTGCGGGCACCGATAACGACACCCATAACCTGTCGATGGTGATGACCGCGCGCGCATTGAATCCGGATATTTTCATCGTCGCGCGCCAAAACCAGCGCGACAACGATGCCCTGTTCCGCGCCGCCCGCATCCCACTGGTGCTGGAATGCGGTCGCGTTCTCGCCGGTGAAGTATTTTCCATCGTCACCTCGCCGCTGATCGTGGATTTTCTGCGCCTCGCCCAACGTGAAGACGAAACCTGGGCAAGCGACGTACAGCACCGTATCCACGCCATCATGGGGCGGCGCAACCCGGATCGCTGGGTAGTCGATATCCGCTCCCATCCCGCGCCCGCCATCAGCCGCGCTCTCGCCGGCGGGCGGTTGGTGCGCATCAATGACCTGCGCCGCGACCCCCAAGACCGCGAACAACACATCCCCAGCATCGCGTTGCTGCTCAAACGCGGCAGCACATTGACCTTGCTGCCCGACGACGGCGAATCACTGCATAAAGGCGACATTGTATTGTTTTGCGGCACTCAACACGCGCGCCACCGCATGGCGTGGGTGACACGCAACCACAACATGTTCCATTACGTCATCACCGGCGAAGAACGCAGCAGTTGGCTGCTGGCGAAGCTGGCAGCGCGCAAGACAGAGAGCACCGTGGCGCCATAAATCGGTCGAATTTTGCAAAGTCGCGTTTGCGCGACCCTACGCTATCCAGTACAATTCCGCCTCATTTTCCGGCCCACCTTGCCTTCAACCCGGTGAAGGCTTTGGGGATGCGACATCGCTACCCCATATCCATAAGGAGTGTTACATGCGGCATTATGAAGTTGTGTTTATGGTTCATCCTGATCAAAGCGATCAGGTGACCGCGATGATTGATCGTTACCGGACCATGATTGAAGCCGACGGCGGCAAAATCCACCGCCTCGAAGATTGGGGTCGTCGTCAACTGACCTATCCGATCGCCAAGGTTCACAAAGCCCATTACGTGTTGATGAATATCGAATGCACCCAAAAGGTGTTGGACGAACTTGGCGCCGCTTTCCGTTTTAACGATGCCGTGTTGCGCAATCTGGTGATCAGCACCGAGGGTCCGGTGACCGAGCCTTCGCCCATTGCGCTGAATAAAGAGCGCGAGAGCAGCAGCTCGTACCGCGACAGCGAAAGCATGCCGGTTGCAGAAGCGGTAGAAGCGGCAGAAGAAGTCATTGAAGGCGCTGCACTCTAAGCGCGACGCTGAAAACATCATCCAGATTCGAGGTTCTATCCATGCAACAACAACCACGTTTTTTTCGCCGTAAACGCTTCTGCCGTTTCACCGCAGAAGGCATCAAGCAGATTGACTATAAAGACATCGCCTTGCTGAAGGGTTTTATCAGTGAAAACGGCAAAATCGTGCCGAGCCGCATCACCGGCACCAAAGCGCGCTTTCAGCGGCAGTTGTCGATTGCGATCAAACGCGCGCGCTTTTTGTCATTGCTGCCTTACACCGACCAACATTAAGCCCGAGAGTCTTGCGCACGATGCGCGTGCTGGCGTCTTACATCATGCGGGGCCGCCTGCAGGCTATTTCTGCAGCGGTCGGATTCATGGGCTTGTCGCTGATCTTTCCGCTGTTCAGTTACATCAGTGCGGCGACGGTTGCATTGGTCACGTTGCGACAGGGTTGGCGCGAGATGCTGCGGGTTACCGGCGGCGCGTTACTGGCCACGGCGGTGGTTACCGGAATCACGTTGGGTGATCCCGGTGTCGGAGCATCATTTGCGTTAGTGGTGTGGGTGCCGATCATCGTGTTGGCCCTGGTGTTGCGGCAAACGATGTCATTGCCTGTAACGCTGGCGGTGGCTGCAACCTTGGGCGCGTTGGGCGTGCTGGTCGTGTATGCAGGTGTTGACGATCCGGCGGGGTGGTGGCGCGAAAGTGTCATCAAGGTGATCCAGACCCAGATTTTAGATACTGCCGGTCTGGATGCGGAGCAAGCCGAAACCTGGCGGGTTGCGCTGGACCAGATGGCGAATGTCATGACCGGTATCGTCGTGGCTTGGTTTGTTTTAAGCAGTGTATTGAGCTTGTTATTGGCGCGCTGGTGGCAGGCGATGTTGTACAACCCGGGTGGTTTTCGCCAGGAGTTTTACCAACTGCGGCTGGGCAAGACCCTGGCGGTGGTAGCGCTGGCGCTGATGTTGGTCAGTCTGTTGCCGTTCGGCACCATGGCGGCGGTCAGCAAGGACATCGTGATCGTGCTGGTGTTGTTGTACATGTTGCAGGGCTTGGCGGTGGTGCATGCAGTTGTGGCGGCGCGCCAGGTCAATACAGGCTGGTTAGTCGCGTTATATTTTGTGTTGCTGGTGGTGCCGATGGCCGTGGCGATTGCTGGCCTGCTGGATACGTGGGTGGAGTTACGCAAGCGCGTGCGATCAACGTAAAATCAATAATGGGTTAACGAATTTGGTTTCATCGTGTGAGGTGTGTCATGCAAGTTATTCTTTTGGAAAAAGTGGAAAATCTGGGCGGTTTGGGCGAGAAGGTCAAGGTGCGTAATGGCTACGGGCGTAATTTCCTGATCCCCGAAGGCAAGGCGGTTCCGGCGACCGAGAGCAATATCGCCAAGTTTGAGGTGCGGCGCGCGGAACTGGAAAAATCCGCAGCGGAAGTGTTGGCGCAAGCACAAGCACGTGGGGAGCGAATCGCTGGCGTACACGTGTCGATTGCCCGAAAAGTCGGCGACGAAAACAAGTTGTTCGGCTCGGTCGGCACGGTTGACATCGCCGATGCATTTACCCAGGCCGGTGCAGCGCTCGAGCGCCACGAAGTGCGGATGCCGGCAGGCCCGATCCGCGTCGCGGGTGATTTTGAAATCGATCTGCATTTACATGCCGACGTCAATATCAAAGTAAAGATTTCCATCATTCCCGAGTAATCGGCGGTACTGAAAGTGTTTTGCGGCGGCGTTCCGTACGGAGCGCCGCCGTTGGTTTTTCTGCGCGTGAAAATAATTTTTTTATCTTGTTGAAGTCCGTCTTCCTTCTGCGCAAACTAGCTCCCCGTTCGTGTGCTTGCATGAACCTGGATCGAAACCGCTGGAGTCGTAATGCAAGATCTCGCCTATTCAAATCGTGTTCAGGATTCCGCTACCGATGCGTTGAAAGTGGCGCCGCATTCCATCGAGGCGGAACAATCCGTACTCGGTGGTTTGATGCTCGACAACGACACTTGGGATCAGGTTTCGGACATCGTGACGGAGGATGATTTTTATCGCCACGATCATCGCATGATTTTTCGCGCCGTGGCGGAGCTGGGTCGGCTCACCAAACCGTTCGACGTCATCACGTTGTCGGAGTGGATGCAGGACGTCGGCATTCTCGATAAAGCTGGGGGTTTGGCCTACCTGGGCGCGCTCGCCAAGAACACGCCGTCGGCGGCCAACATCAAGGCTTACGCGCAAATCGTGCGCGAACGCGCGGTGCTGCGCCAGCTCGCACAAGCGGGTGTGCAGATCAGCGACTCGGTGTACAACAAAGGCGCGCGCGTAAGCGAAGAATTGCTCGACGATGCCGAGCGCCTGGTATTCAACATCGCCGATCAGGGCGCGCGTGGCCGACGCGGTTTTTCTGCGCTGAAAGACTTGCTGGTCAAGGCCGTGGACCGCATCGACATGTTGTTCCATCTCGACAACCCGATCACCGGCGTGCCCACCGGCTACACCGATTTCGATGAGCGTACCTCGGGGTTGCAAGCGTCGGATCTGATCATCGTCGCGGGTCGACCGTCGATGGGCAAAACCTCGTTCGCGATGAATATCGTCGAGCACGCGGCCATCAAGAACAAAACTCCGGTCGCGGTGTTCTCGATGGAAATGCCCGGCGAGCAACTGGCGATGCGTATGATGTCGTCGCTGGGTCGGATCGACCAGCACCGCGTGCGTACCGGCAAACTTTCCGACGACGACTGGCCGCGTCTGACGTCAGCCGTGAGCCTGTTGGCCGAAGCGCCGATTTTTATCGACGACTCGCCCGCATTGACCCCCAACGAAGTGCGCGCCCGCTCACGCCGTTTAATGCGCGAACATGGCTTGGGTCTGATCGTCGTGGATTATTTGCAGTTGATGCAGGTCAGCGGCACCAAGGAAAACCGCGTCAATGAAATCAGCGAAATCTCGCGCAGCCTGAAGTCATTGGCCAAGGAATTGAAAGTGCCGGTGGTGGCGTTGTCGCAGTTGAACCGCAGCCTGGAACAGCGGCCCAACAAGCGGCCGGTGATGTCGGACCTGCGCGAATCCGGCGCCATCGAACAAGACGCCGACTTGATCGTGTTCATCTACCGTGACGAAGTTTATAACGAAGATAGTCCCGACAAAGGCACCGCCGAAATCATCATCAGCAAGCAACGTAACGGCCCCATCGGCACCACGCGCTTGACATTTTTAGGCCAGTACACGCGCTTCGAAAATTTCACGTCGGGCGACTATCACAACGAGGACTACGGGTGAGTCGGGCTGCTTGGGCGGAAATTAATCTTTCCGCGCTGCGGCAAAACCTGCAACGCGTTCGGCAGTGCGCGCCTATTACCCGCGTGATCGCCATGATCAAAGCCAATGCCTATGGCCACGGCAGTGTGCGTGTGGCGCGCGCGCTCGACAGTGCGGATGCGTTCGGTGTCGCGTCTATCGACGAAGCCTTGGAGCTGCGCTCTGCGGGCATTTCTCAGCGCATCGTGTTGCTCGAAGGAGTATTCGAAGCAGCGGAATTGTCGCTGGCACAACAAGAACATCTCGATGTCGTGGTGCATCACGAAACGCAATTACAGTTGCTGCAACATGCCACGCTGGACGTAACCCATCCCGTGCAGGTAGGAGTCAAGCTTGACACCGGTATGCATCGCCTCGGCTTCGCACCTGCACAGCTTCCCGACGTGCTGCGCCGCCTGCGTACCTGTGTTGGCATCGCGCCGGAGTTCATGCTGATGACGCACTTGGCCCGCGCCGACGAGCGCAACAGCAACGTCACGATGCAGCAAGTCGCATGTTTTGAAAAATATACCCACGCTGAACACAGCGCGCGCAGCATGGCCAATTCCGCCGGTATTCTCGGCTGGCCATCGACGCATTACGACTGGGTGCGTCCCGGCTTGATGCTTTATGGAATTTCGCCGTTCGCCGACAGCAGCGCCGCGCAGGAAGGCTTGCGACCGGTCATGACAATTAAATCCAAATTGATTGCGATCAACCAATTCAAACAAGGCGACGCCATCGGCTACGGCGGCACCTGGGTGTGTCCGCAAGACATGCCGGTGGGTGTGGTGGCGTTCGGTTACGGCGACGGCTATCCGCGCCATGCCGGCAGCGGCACGCCGGTGCTGATCAACGGTCAACGCGTGGCACTGATCGGCCGCGTGTCGATGGACATGATCACCGTCGACTTGCGCAGCCAGCCGCAAGCGCAAGTCGGCGACCCCGCCGTGCTATGGGGCCAAGGCTTGCCAGTGGAAGAAATCGCGCGCTGTGCGGGTACGATTCCATATGAATTGGTGTGCGGAATTACCCAGCGGGTACAGGTGACGGAAGTCGAAGCTTGAGAGGGGGTTGAGGATGAAATTCACACATGATTATTTAGCCATTCTGCGCATTTCCGCAGTCGTTTTAGCGGCCGGATTGATCACCGGTTGTTCCGGGCTCAAGTCCACCAGCATTGTGCAAAGCAATGTTGAGCAAGACCGGCTCACGCCCGGTCAATCCGCAAACAAGGCCCTGGTGCTGGATGCATACCAGCACCGTCTCGGTGCCCCGGTCGATGCGCCGCTGGCGGTGCATGCGATGTCGCAGTTTGATTTCTTTCTGCGTGAAGGCGGAACCGGCGTAGTGCAGGTTGGTGTGTCGACTCTTGCCCCGGTGATCGGCGTCAGCCATCTGCACGTGCTGGTGGTGTTGCCGCGTAGCGATGATGCAGGCGATGTAACTGTAAAACTCAAGCATTTTTTCGATGCCGCTACCGCGTTGCAGCAACGGCTGCCGCCGGGTTCCACGCTGACCGTCGACGCAGGCGCATTGCCGCCCCCGCTCAAATCGCCCTTTACCGCGCTGAAGACGGAGATGAAAGGCGACAACCTCGAAGCCATCCTGAAAGAGTATTTGTTCGTTCCGCTTGCGAACGGCAAACATCATTTCATCGTGCTGATCGGCGAGCACGGCAAGCTGACCGCCGGACAACAACAGAACGTGGTCGACATGGCGGAAATCCTGGTGAATCGCGGCGCTGGCGTGTCGGTGCTGGCGATGGGCGAAAAAACCGATGTGGCGTTTCTCGCCAAGCTCAGCGGCACCGGCGACGGCGTTTACGAGCTGCTCAATCAGGAGTTGTCGCTCGCACACTGGTTCGATGCCGTGGCTGCGAACATGCATGCCACGCGTTTCAAAGAGCTGAGCTTGACCATGAATTTTGCGCCGGGTTTGTCTTTGGGTACGAAGTGGATCAGTGACAAGTACCTCACGCGTGACCGGCAAATTACCGTAACGGTCCCGGATCTCAAGCAAGGGCGCGAAAAAGTGTACCTGGTCGAGATCAACGTGCCGCCGGAAACCGACGGCACTACCGCTGCGCTGGTCAGCGTATTTGCGCGCTATCGTGACATGGCCTCGGACAAGATTCTTACCGCGCAAGCCAGCAAGGCGCTGGTGTACACACTTGACCCCAATCTTGCGCTTACCAAACCCAACCCGTCGGTGCAGCGCTCGCTGGCAATTTTAAAAACTGCGAACGTGATCGATGAGGTTGCTGTTACGTTGCGCGACAGGCGTCCGTACAAAGGCATCGCGATTTTAAGCAAGCAGGCGCAGGAGTTACGCGCGCTCGCCACTTCGGTCAAAGATGAAGAGCTGCTGCGCGATGCACGCATCCTCGACGCCTACGCGCAGCAACTGGTGAGTTTCACCGACGAGTCGTTCCAGAGTCTCAAAATATTTCGCGATTTGAGTCTGGATACCACGCGTTACCGTGAAGCACCGAAGTAAAAGAAGACCGCCGTGGCTAAAACCAAAACCCTCTACGCCTGTACCCAGTGCGGCGCGCAAGCGCCCAAGTGGGCGGGGCAGTGCGCCGACTGCGGGGCGTGGAACAGCTTGATTGAGGAAATTCAAAACGACTCCGGCGGCAAGCGCGGCGCGCGTTTTGACAATTACAGCGGCGCGGCAGCCACGGTGCAGTCGCTGGCCGACGTGGGTTCGGTGCCGGAGCAGCGCATGTCTACCGGGCTGGAAGAATTCGACCGCGTGTTGGGCGGCGGCGTGGTGCGCGGCTCGGTGGTGTTGATCGGCGGCGATCCGGGCATCGGCAAATCCACGTTGGTGTTGCAGGCGGTCGCGGCTTTGAGTCAAGACGTGGCGTCATTGTATGTCACCGGCGAGGAGTCGCTGGCGCAGGTGAGCGCGCGTGCCGAGCGGCTGGGGGTGAGCGCGCCGCGCATGCAACTGTTCGCAGAGACGCAGGTGGAAAAAGTGCTCGAAGTCGCGCTGCGGCAGAAGCCGCAGGTGATGGTGATCGACTCGGTGCAGACCGTGTATACCGAGCAATTGCAATCGGCGCCGGGCGCGGTCGGGCAGTTACGCGAAAGCACGGCGGCGCTGGTACGCTACGCCAAGCAAAGCGGCACGGCAATTTTTTTGATCGGCCACGTCACCAAGGAAGGCACGCTGGCCGGGCCGCGCGTGCTGGAACACATGGTTGACACTGTATTGTATTTTGAAGGCGACAGCGGCAGTCGTTACCGCGTGTTGCGCGCGATGAAAAATCGCTTCGGCACCGTGAATGAACTGGGCGTATTCGCGATGACCGAAAAAGGTCTGCGCATGGTCACCAACCCGTCGTCGATTTTTCTGTCGCGCCACGAAGCGCCGGTGCCGGGGAGCGTCATCATGGTCACGCGCGAAGGCACGCGCCCGATGCTGGTCGAAGTGCAGGCGCTGGTGGACGAAAGCCACATCGCCAATCCGCGCCGCGTGACTTTGGGTCTGGAGCAAAATCGTCTGGCGATGTTGCTTGCGGTGCTGCACCGCCACGGTGGTATCGCGACTTACGATCAGGACGTATTCGTGAACGTCGTCGGCGGCATGCGCGTCACCGAAACCGGCGCTGATCTCGCGGTGCTGTTGGCAATATTGTCAAGCCTGCGCAACCGGCCGTTGCCCGACGGGCTGGTGGTGTTCGGCGAAGTCGGTTTGGCAGGCGAGATACGTCCCGTGCCCAATGGGCAAGAGCGCTTGCGCGAAGCCGCGAAACACGGCTTCAAACACGCGATTGCACCACAGGCTAATCTGGCCAAACACGACGTGGACGGGATGGAAGTGACTGGCGTTAAACGCCTGGCAGAAGCGTTGGAGCAAATAAGACTTTAACCACCAACCACAGCGACTCGCTCGAGCTTATCGAGACTGGCCCTGCGGCTCAAACAAATTAATTACGTTACCGTCGCCGTCCATGCAGTTGGTCCAGGTACCGAAAAACTCCTCGTGCAAAATACCGTCGTCTTCAAAACGCACACCGCGATTTTTTAACACTTCGACCGTGCCGTGCAGATTGACTACACGCAAACTCAAAAGTGGATTACGTCCGCCGCCGCAGGGTTCACGTTGTTGCAGTGCGAGCCGTGCGCCGCCCAGGTCGAATTCGGCCCAACCGGTTTTTTTGCTGCGATATGCGAGTTTCAGACCGAGTGAGTGAGCATAAAAATCGCAGGCTTGGTCCAGGTCGCGCACGGAAAAAATTACTGCGGATATTTGTTTGATCATACCGAGGGAAAGGGCTCGCAGCAGGGAGTAAACGCAGTATTGCCGTCAGGCAGCGTCGCGGCAAGTGCTGGTGGTGATGTTTCGATGTGCTGCAATATGCAGGTCAGGCGGCGGGGCTGCCTGAGGCTAACGCACCAGACGCAGGACATTCTCGCTGTATGCGGTTTCGGTCTGACCCAGTTGTTCGCTGGGGTGGGAAATATAGTAGCCCTGCACAAAATCGACGCCGCAGTCTTTGAGCACGCGCAGCACGTGGACGTCTTGCACGTATTCGGCAACCGTGCGTTTTCCCAAGGCGTGTGCAATGTCGTTGATCGACGCGACGATGGAGCGATCAACCGTATTGTTGGCAATACCCTGAATCAACTGCCCGTCGATTTTAATAAAGTCAACATTGAGATGTTTGAGCTGCGCGAACGAACTGAAGCCACTGCCGAAATCGTCCAGCGCAAAGCGGCAACCCAGTGCGGACAGCTCCCGAATAAACAGGCGCGCTTCGTCCAGACCGGAAATAGCGGCGGTTTCAGTGACTTCGAAGATCACCGCGCGCGGGTTGATGCGGTGCTCGGCGATGAGGTTTTTTATCAATGGCAGCAAGGTTTCGTCGCCTACCGACACGCCGGAAAGATTGATTGCAAACACGGTATCGTGACGATAGGTCGAGGCGCGTTTTAATTCTTTCAGTGCGTGCGTCACCATCCAGCGATCCACCTCGCGCATCATATTGAAGCGTTCCGCCGTCGGCAAAAACGCGCTGGGATGAATGATTTCCCCTTCTGCGCCACGCAGGCGAATCAGAACCTCGTAGTGATGCTGTATGTTCGGCAGGTCGCGCAGGATATGCTCCCAAAGCTTGCCGTCCTCTTCCGGAAGGTTATCCATGGGAATGTCGGACAATGCGACGATGGGTTGGTAGTGCGCGACAAACATATTTTTTTGCAAGGCTTCGCGTAAGCGCACCGACCAGCCCAGCTCCAGGCCCATTGCAATTTTTTCATCACTTTGCGGCAAATAGACGTGGGTCTGGTCACGACCATGGCGTTTGGCGATATTGCAGGCGAGATCGGCATTGGCCAGCGCGTCTTCGGGCGAGAGGGTACTGCCGTCGATATACGCCACGCCGATGCTGCAATTCAGCGGATAATTTTTGCCGTTGTACAAAAATGGATTGCTGCGCAGCAATTCATGGATGGCGTTGCACACGGCCGACAAAGCGCGGTCGTCGATGTTACGCAAAATAATGGCGAATTCGTCACCGCCCACGCGTGCCAAAAGATCGGATTCGCGCACCCGGGTTTGCAACAGACGACTGACTTCGATCAGCAGGCGGTCGCCGGCGGTATGGCCGGCGGTGTCGTTGATGTATTTGAAGCGATCCAGGTCCACGTACATCAGCGCACTGAGGGTGTTGCTGCGATTGAGGCGCTGCACTTCGGCGTTGAGATGCTTTTCAAAAAACAGACGGTTATGCAACTTGGTGAGTGAATCGTGATTCGCCTGCCAGACCAGTTCGTCTTCCAGTTTTTTGCGTTGCGAAATATCGCTGAACGCCACCACGGAGCCTTGCCGCGTGTTATTGGTTTTGAGTGGGACGACGCTGCATTCGACGGTTATCGAGTTTCCCGAAGCGTGCCGGAAGGTGGTTTCGTGATGGTGAATTTCGTTGCCGCTGATATAGCTTCGTTGCAGCAGACATTGCTCCTGTTGCAATGGACGGCCCTCTTTTTGTGCGCGGTGAAATACCACGTGCGCGGATTTTCCGACCAATACGTCGCGCGCCGACCAGCCGAGGATTTTTTTCGCCATCGGGTTGATGAAGGTAATCACACCGGAACTGTCGACACCGTAGACACCTTCGCCGACCGAGCAGAGTATGCCCTCGAGGCGGCGGCGTTCCTTGTCGATGGAATTCTGGAACAGCACCGTACGGCTCATGGCCGCGACGCGCGCGAGAAACAATTCCTCGGCTTCGTTTTTGAACATGCACTCTGCGGCACCGGCATCGAGCGCATCTTTGATGACCCGGTCGAGATAGGTGCCGGTGAGTATGGCGACGGCGACGTGCGCGGTGGCTGGGTTGTTGCGGATATTCCGGCATAGCTCATCGCCGTTGGCGTTGGGCATGAAGTAGTCGGTGATGACGAGGTCGTAGGCGTTGTTTTTCAGTTTTTCCAAGGCTTCCGCGACGCTGTTGGCGGTGTCGGTGACATAACCGTTGGTGTTGAGCAGGCGGCGGTAAGACACGCGAATGGTGGGCGAGTCGTCGACAAACAGTACGCGGATTTCGCCGGCCAGTGGCTCATCACTGGATTTTTGTGCGGTCAAGTTGAAAGGTTCAGGCGAGATCAGCGTGGATAACGATTCCAATACGTCAGCGTAGTCATCCCACGACAGCATCGCTGTGCGCGCGCGACGTGTAACCCAATCGCGCTTCGAGGCATCGTAACGATCCGCCAGAATCAACGTCGGCAGCGTGACAAAGCGCGCTTCGATCAGCAACGCCAGGAAATCGTCCGCATCATTGTTGGTATATTCCGGCCAGCCGAAAATAATGCCGTCGTACTCGACGGGTGAATCATGCAGCGCGGACATCAGGTGATGAGCGGATTCAAAGTCACGTGCGACAGCGATTTCATAACCGTGGTGCACAAGCAGTTTGTGCAGAACGTGTCGGCGGGTGTCGGATTTTTCGATGATAAGAATTCGACGCATCGTGTTCCCCGTTGGATGGCCAACCCGTTAACCTGCGCAACGCTTGCGCATGATTTGTGATGTGCTTATTCCGGCACTCACTTGTTATCGCAGCAATGCGAACGTTTCTTTAGGGCGCGGAGCAAAACATTTAGTATGTTCGCGCCGGGCAGTCCATGCCGCAATGCTATAAAGCGGATGTGATCGTCGTCACGGCAGTCAGTGTTTGTACCAGCGATCCCGCAGGGCATTAAAAACGAGATTGGGATATTTCCAGCTACCCAAACTGCCGTTGTAGCGCGCCAGTGCACGCGGCAGGTTGCCTTTTTCAATTTTCAGGTAGTAGCTCAGAATGGTGCACCCCATGCGCAGATTGGTGTGCATATCAAACAGGCTGTCGTTGGGGCGGCCGATTTCCTTGAGCCAAAACGGCATGACTTGCATCAGCCCCTGTGCGCCGACACTGGAGATAGCCCACGGATTAAAGCGGCTTTCGACGTCGATTACGGCCAGGACCAGTTCGGGTTCGATATTGGCGCGTTTGGCTTCATAGTGAATTTGCTTGAGCAGGCGTACGCGCTCGGTGTCGTCGGGAATCCGCTTTGCGGTATGCGTTGCCAGGCGGCTGCGGTAGTCCATCAGCCACACTTCGGCATCGTAGCGGTCTTTAAAACTATCGGCTTGTGCGACCGCCTCTATAAGTAGCGCGCGCAGATTTTCATCGGGGGTAATCAGTACCGCCGCCTGGGATTGCAGGCACACCGTGCAACCCAAGGTAACCGCGAAGAGCAAGCTTACGGAGCGCCTAACCATGACTTCAACTGTACTGAGCAGGTGGGCAAAAGAAGTGTTGCTCGTCACAAATAATTTGTGAAGGGGGTGGCGCTCCGGCAATTCAACGTTGCAATTTCTCCGCAAGCAACTTCACTGCGTCGGTGATCGGAAGTTCGCTGTTGTCAGCATCGCGACGGCCTTTGTATTCAATTACGCCGGTGTCGAGGCCGCGCTCACCCAGCACCAG
>JANOOV010000216.1:0-11646 GCA_031421535.1 Gammaproteobacteria bacterium | reverse complement strand
ATATTTGGTTTTTTTTTTTTTTTTCTCTTCTTCGCGGCGCCCCCCCCGCCTTCCTCGGGGCCCGCCCCGCCGCTCCTACGTTGCATGCGGAAACAAAATCATGACGACGACCCCACCGGAAATCACCTATCCCTGCGAAGTCCCCATCAAGGCGATGGGGCTTGCGGATGACAATCTTGATACCTTGGTGATTGAGATTGTGCGTCGACATATTCACGACGTGGACTCACGGCATGTCACCACCCGACCCAGCGCCAACGGAAAATACGTTTCCGTCACCGTAAACATCACGGCGACCAGCCGCGCGCAACTCGAAGCAATCTACCTCGAACTGAAAGAATGTGAACGCGTGTTGATGACGCTGTAATCAACCCAGCAACATGCCGCGCCCGGTATTGATCAGCCACGCAATCAGGGTCATTTCCAGCAACTTCAGCGCTACACCGACCACCAAGGGTGAAAAGTCAAATCCAGACACCGGCGGGATCAGACGCCGCGCCGGGCGTAGCAGGGGTTCGTTCAGGCCATGCAGCAGCGCGGTGATCGGATTATGGGTGCCGGGATTGACCCAACTGAAGATCACTTGGATCAGGATCGAAAAGAAAAAGATGTTCAGCGCCAACGACGCCAGCTCGGCAATCGACATGACCACCAACCCCAGCGGCTGAAATGCATACCCCTTGATCAGTCCTGCCAGCACGATCTGCAACACTTGCAACACCAGCAACAACACCACCGACGCGAAGTCGATGCCGAACAGCCCCGGGATCACACGCCGCAGTGGCACCAACACCGGACTGGTTGCCTTCACTAAAAACTGCGACACCGGATTGTAAAAATCCGCACGCACCAGTTGCAGCAGGAAGCGCAGCATGACAATTAAAATAAACAACCCGAATACGGTGTTGATCAGAAACACGCCGGCGTTACCGAAATATCCTCCACTCATCAGCTTCTCCCCAATTGTTCTGCCAATTCTTGTGCGCGGCGCGACGCAGCGGCGAGCGCGGCATTGAAAATTTGTTCCAGCCCGCGCTCTTCAAATACCTTAAGCGCCTGCTCGGTGGTACCCCCCGGCGAGGTCACACGCTGGCGCAACGTAGCGGCATTTTCGGGACTTTCCAATGCCATCTTCGCGGCACCGAACGCGGTTTGCAACGTGAGCAGGCGCGCCGTTTCCGGTGGTAGCCCGAGCGTGGCGCCGACACGTTCCAACAATTCCATCACCAGAAAAAAATACGCCGGACCGCTACCGGACAACGCCGTCACCGCATTCATTTGTTCTTCGTCGTCTAACCACAGCGTCAGCCCCACCGCGCGCATGATCGATTCTGCCTGTTCACGCTGCGCCGCGCTCACCATCAGGTTAGCGTATAACGCGGTGGCGCCAGCCTGTACCAACGCAGGCGTGTTGGGCATGGTGCGCACGATGGCGGCATCGTAGCCCAACCAGCGCGCCAGATCAGCGCTGCGCAAACCTGCAACGATGGAAATAATCAGCGGACGATGCGGCGTCAGCGCCGCACCCAGCTCGATGGCAACCGCATGCGCCGCCTGCGGCTTCACCGCGATCAATACCACCTGCGCACCGTGCACCGCAGCGCTATTTTCGGTAAACGCAGCCACCCCATATTGCGTACGCAGCGACTCCAAGGCGTCGGTATTGACATCCGCCACGCGCAGACGCCGCGCACTCACGCCGTCGGCGATCAAACCTCCGATCAGGCTGCGCGCCATGTTGCCGCCGCCGATGAAGGCAATTGTTGTTTCACTCATGACCACGATCCCAATTTATAAAGCTGGCATAGCATAACCGCTCGTGCGAAGTGACGCAGTACCCTACTCGCAGGAAAACTGGCGCGGGCTTCCCGGTGTGCGCGCCAGCGTGTCGTCAACCAAAGTCTGCTCGGCGCTACTCAGCGGCGCGTATCCCCGACCGAAGTTCCAGCCGTAACCCCAGCGGTACCCGGTCGGGAATACCGGTGCACCGCCGCTGCGTGCGCCCGCAAACATGGTTTGCGCCAGCACGGCATCGCCGGTCTTGGCTTTTACACAGGTGCGCAATTGTTCGTCGGCGTGCAGGCGCTCTGCTTGCGTGCCACCGCGCCAGTAGGCGACGTCGTGCTGGTAACAACATTCACACCACAATTTCGGATCTTGCGCATTGCCGTCGGGGAACAGGCTGCATCCATCGCTGGTAAAATCTTTGAGCGTTGGGGTTGCCGCGCATCCGGCGAGTACACTGACCAACAACAACGCCGCGCGCAACATCATTTCTGCAAGCCCTTGCCGGACAGGCGATAACGTTGTGCGATCAACTCAAGCAGCGCGCGGGCCAGCACCTCTTTATGCGCCAGTGCAAATTCTTGCCGACCGCCGCGCCACAACACCAGCAACGCGTTGTTGTCTTGCTCGAACCCCTGTTGTGATCCGACCTGATTTGCCGCGATCATGTCCAACGACTTGGCCAGTAGTTTTTCCTGTGCGTTTTTTTCCATACCGTGCGTTTCCGCCGCAAAACCCACGGTAAACAGATCTGCCCTTAACGCGGCAACCGCAGTGAGAATATCGGGGTTGCGCGTCAGTTCGAGCGTCAATCCTTCCTGCGATTTTTTGATTTTTTCCGCCGCCGCGAGTTTCGGACGGTAATCGGCTACGGCGGCGGTGGCGATAAAAATATCGGCGGCGGCCACCTGGCGCAACACCACGTCGTGCATCTGCTGTGCGCTGCGCACGTCGATGCGCGTCACACCCTCGGGGGTTTCCAGCACTACCGGCCCGCTGACCAGAATGACTTGCGCGCCCGCTTCCTGCGCGGCGCGCGCCATCGCAAATCCCATTTTGCCGGAGCTGCGATTGCCGATGAAACGCACCGGATCGATGGCTTCCTGTGTCGGCCCGGCGGTGATCAGCACCCGGCAACCGCTCAGCGTGCCAGGTTTAAACAAGGCGGCCAGTGCGACCACCAGCGCATCGACTTCGAGCATGCGGCCGGGGCCGGTTTCGCCGCAGGCTTGATCGCCGACGGCCGGGCCAAAAATCTTCACGCCGCGTTGCAGCAGGGTTTTGACATTATCCTGCGTGGCCGCATGCGCCCACATGCGGTGGTTCATCGCCGGTGCGATGACCACCGCCGTGGTGGTCGCCAGACATACGGCGGTTAACAAATCATCGGCCTGCCCGCGCGCCAGCCGCGCGATGCTGTTGGCGCTGGCCGGGGCAATCAGGATCGCGTCGGCCCAACGCGCCAGTTCGATATGGCCGAAATTTGCTTCGCTGCCGACATCCAGCAAATGCTGGTGCACCGGCTGCCCGCTGAGTGACTGCAACGTCAGTGGCGTAATGAATTTTGCGCCGCCATCAGTGAGCACCACGCGCACGCGCGCACCGGCGTCGCGCAGACGCCGCACCAGCTCCGCGCTTTTATAAGCAGCGATGGAACCGGTGACGCCCAGCACGATACGTTTGTTGGCAAGTGAAGACATGAGCGCAGTTTAGCTCACTCAAGCATCGTGCGTGGCACGCCGCAGACATCGATTGCATCGACGTATCACGCAAAGGTACATTACCGGCTCAATTTATCCGCACACACACTGACAATCCCCATGATTAACCCCCCTGATCAACCGCCAGAGGAAAACAGTAAATCGCAGCGCAAGCGTGAGGTCACCGCGCTGCAAGACCTCGGCGAGGAATTACTGAAGCTTAATTCCGGTCAGTTGGAGCAAATTCCACTGCCGGATGACGTGCGCGGCGCAATTGAAGACGCATTAAAAATGAGCGCCCACGGCGCGCTGCGGCGCCAGAAGCAATACATCGGCAAGCTGATGCGCAACGTGGATGCTGCGCCGATCCAGACCGCATTGGATGCGATTAAAGAACATGGCCATGTTTCTGCGGCGCGGTTTCGTGAACTCGAACGCTGGCGGGATCGCCTGCTCGCCGAAGGCGATGCAGCGATCTCCGTTTTTTTGGAAACTTACCCGCACGTGGATCGCGCCCGGCTACGCACGCTCACGCGCAATGCACAAACGGAGCAGACACGCGGCGACGCACCTAAATCCGCACGCACGCTGTTTCGCTATTTGCGCGACCTCACCGAGGAACCTACGCCCTTGTGAATGCTCCAACTCCAAGCCCTCGATGCTTTATGACCGGATGACCGCAACATGACACCAATAACAAGAACTCTCCCCTGCCTTGCATTTGCCTTCGCTTGCTATTCACTGACAAGTTTCGCCGCCGATCCGCCCGGCAAAAGCGGCGCACCGGCAGGCGGCCCGCCCGGTGCGGGTGCGCCGCCGCGCCCGATGTCGGTGGAAGCCGTGCAGGCCACCGTAGCAGCGGTCAACGATGAAGCCACCGCCGTCGGCTCGTTGCAGTCCAACGAAACCGTAGTGATTCGCTCCGAAATCGCCGGGCGTATCGCCACGATCAACTTTCGGGAAGGCCGAACCGTCGGCACCGGTGATTTATTGTTTAGTCTTGACGCCTCGGAATATCAGGCTCAGCTCGCACAGAGCTCCGCAAGCATGAAATCGACCGAAATGAATTTCAACCGCGCCAAAGATCTACGCGAAAAATCGCTGATCAGCCAGCAAGAGTACGACGACGCCTCCGCGAAACTGGAAGAGGCGCGCGCCAAGCGTGCCATCGATCAGTCGCGGCTGGAAAAAACCTCGCTACGCGCGCCCTTCAACGGCGTGCTGGGCGTACGCAGCGTCAGCCCCGGCGCTTATATCAAACCCGGCGAAGATCTGGTGATGCTCGAAGACATTGATCCGATCAAAGTCGAATTTCGCATTCCCGAAGCCTATTCGCGCCAGGTCAAACCTGGCCAGCACATCACCGTGCGCGTCGACGCCTATCCCGGTGAAATATTTCACGGTGAGGTCTACGTGATCGACACCCGCATGGACACGCAAACCCGCACCATGCTGTTGCGCGGCCGCATCCCCAACGCGAAAAAGAATTTACGTCCCGGCATGTTTTCGCGGGTTGCATTGATACTGGCGACACGCAGCGAAGCCCTGGTGGTTCCTGAGCAGGCGGTGGTGCCGTTCGGCAACGACCTGTTTGTCTATCGCGTTATTGACAGCAAGGCGGTGCAGACGCGCGTTGAAACCGGGCGACGCATGGACGGCAAGGTCGAAATCAAAACGGGACTCGCCAGGGATGAAATCGTGGTGACCGCCGGGCAGATGAAAATCCGCGACGGCATGCCGGTGGCGGTCATGGGCGGCAAGGGCGCACCGCCATGATCCTCTCCGACATCTCGATCAAACGTCCGGTCCTCGCCACGGTGATGAGTCTGGTCATCGTGCTGCTGGGCGCGATCAGCTATCAGCGTCTGTCGGTGCGCGAATACCCCAACATCGATCCGCCTGTGGTGTCGGTGCGCACGGTTTACTCCGGCGCCAGCGCCGAGATCATCGAAAGCCAAATCACCAAACCGCTGGAGGATGCGCTGGCCGGCATCGAAGGCATCCGCACATTAAAGTCGGTGTCGCGCGAGGAAGTCAGCCAGATCACCATCGAGTTTCATTTAAATCGCAACATCGACAGCGCCGCCAACGACGTGCGCGACCGGGTCGCGCGCACGCGCGGCCGCATGCCGGGCGATGCCAAAGACCCGGTCGTTGCCAAAATCGAAGCCGATGCGCAAGCCATCATGTGGCTGGCCTTCGCAAGCGACAAACACACGCCACTGGAAATCACCGATTTTGCATCGCGCCATGTGAAGGACCGGTTGCAGTCATTGCCCGGCGTGGCGTCGGTCATCATCGGCGGGGAACGGCGTTTTGCAATGCGCCTGTGGCTGGACCGCGAACGCATGGCGGCCTTTGGCATCACCGCGCAAGACGTTGAAGACGCGTTAAAGAAACAGAACGTTGAAATTCCTTCCGGCCGCATTGAAAGCCAGCAACGTGAATTCACGGTGTTGGCACAAACCGATTTGCGTTCCGCCGACGAGTTCAACCGGCTGCTGATTCGCGAAGTGAACGGCTACCTGGTGCGACTGCGCGACATCGGCAGCGCCGAAATCGGCGCGGCGGATGAGCGCAATTCGGTACGCGTGAATGGCAAACCGGCGGTAGGCCTGGGCGTGGTCAAACAATCCACGGCCAACACTCTGGCGGTGGCGCAGGCGGTAAAAAATGAATTGCCGACCATCGATGCATCGCTCCCTGAAGGCATGAAATTACAGATTGGCTTTGATGCATCGATCTTCGTGGAAAAATCCATCTCCGCCGTCTACAAAACCATCGGCGAAGCGCTGGTGCTCGTGGTGATTGTGATCTTCCTGTTTTTACGTTCGCTGCGCGCAACGCTGATTCCGTTCGTGACCATCCCGGTGTCGCTGATCGGCGCGTTCGCCATCATGTATGCGCTGGGTTACTCCATCAACATTCTCACCCTGCTCGCGTTGGTGCTGGCGATTGGGCTGGTGGTTGATGACGCCATTGTCATGCTCGAAAACATCTACCGGCGGATCGAGGAAGGCATGCCGCCGCTGCAAGCGGCGCGCGACGGCAGCAAGGAAATCGCCTTTGCGGTGTTGGCCATGACCAGCACGCTGGCGGCGGTGTTTCTGCCGCTGGGCTTCATGACCGGAAATACCGGGCGCCTGTTTGTCGAATTCGCGTGGACGCTGGCAGGCGCGGTGTTGATCTCGGGATTTATCGCACTGACGCTGACGCCGATGATGTGTTCAAAAGTCTTGCTCGTGCACCAGCAGCACGGCGCGTTTTATAACATCACTGAACGCTGGATCAACGCGACGCGCGACGGCTACAAAAAATTACTGACCCGCACGCTGCATCAGCGCTGGGTCACCTTGCTGGTGTATATCGCCGTGGCGGCCTCTGTGTACTTTTTGTATGCGTCGCTGAAGCAGGAACTGTCGCCCACCGAAGATCGCGGCATGATCATCGGCATGCTGCTGGCGCCGGAAGGCGCAACCATGGATTACACCGACGGTTACGCGCGCAAAGTGGAAGGTTTCTACAGCGAAATACCGGAAATCCGCACCTACTTCATGGTCGTCGCGCCGGGTCTCGAACGGCCCAATCCGGTCACCACGGCGTTGTCGTTCGTGACGCTGAAACCATGGGAAGACCGCCAGCGCAAACAGCAGGCGGTGGCCGCCGAGCTGCAACCGAAATTATTTGGTCTGCCGGGTGTCATGGCCTTCCCCATCAATCCGCCTTCGCTGGGGCAAAGCTTCCGCAATCCGCAGGTGCAGTTTGTGATTCAGGCCAACACCTACCCGGAATTGCAGGGCTTCGTCGGCAAACTGATGGACAAGGCGCGTGCGTTTCCGGGGATCGCCAATCTCGACAGCGACCTGCGCCTGAACAAACCCCAGTTGCGCGTGATCCTGGATCGCGATAAAGCCGCCGACGTGGGGGTGCAGATCGACGACATCGGCCGCACTCTCGAAACGCTGCTCGGTGGGCGGCAGGTGACGCGCTTTAAAAAAGAAGGCGAACAATACGACGTTATTCTGCAATTAAAAGATCAGGACCGCATGACGCCCAACGACCTGCTGTCGATTTATGTACGCGGCGCGAATAACCAGTTAGTCCAGCTCTCCAATCTGGTGCGCTTGCAGGAAACCGTGGCCCCCAAGGAGCTGAACCATTTCAACCGCCTGCGCGCGGCGACGCTCAGCGGCAATGTTGGCCCCGGTTACGCGCTGGGCGAATCGCTGAATTTTCTGGAGAACGCGGCGAAAGAAGTGTTGCCGTCCACCGCCCGCGTGCAATTCGATGGCAGCTCGCGCGAATTCAAAGACGCCGGGGCAACCTTCTGGGTGGCGCTGGGTCTGGCATTGGCCTTCATTTATCTGGTGCTCGCCGCACAGTTCGAAAGTTTCCGCGACCCGTTCATTATTATTCTGACCGTGCCACTGGCGTTCGCAGGCGCACTTGCCGCGCTGAAATTGATGGAGCTGCTGGGCGACGCCTTTCCGCAGTGGGGCATCACCAAAGGCACGTTTAACGTCTACAGCCAGGTGGGCATGGTGATGCTGGTCGGCCTCATCACCAAAAACGGAATCCTGATTGTGGAATTCGCCAATCAATTGCAGGCACAGGGCCGCAGCGTGCGTGACGCGGTCATCGAGTCGGCGGGATATCGCCTGCGCCCGATTGTCATGACCACGTTGACCATGATCCTCGCCGCCGTGCCGCTCGCGCTGGCCACCGGCGCCGGTGCGGAAAGCCGCTCGCAAATCGGCTGGGTCGTGGTCGGTGGACTGACGCTCGGCACCCTGCTCACGCTGTTCGTGATTCCGGCGGCGTATACGCTGATCGCGCGCCGCCATCAGGCCATCGCTTGACGAGGCATGAGCGCAATGTGGCGATCCGCATTGCGCGCTAGCGGGCGGGGAAATTTTGAGCTACACGTCGGCATCTACGAATGATAAGTTGATTTGTCCCGATAAGTTCTGAACTGAAGGGAGGCTTCACCATGACGAACTTCAAAATACTGTTGGCTATCGTCGGCGCCGCAATCGTGATCGGCGGCGGGGCGTTGGTATTTTTTACGGGCGGCGAAAACTCAGACATGTCCACCGATAAACAACACGGCGCGCCCCAAGCAGTACAGGAAGCAGTTGTTTCCGTCGAACACCCGGTTCCCGCGCCGCAAACCATTGTCGATGACCCGCCGTTGCCCGAGCTCGCCGACAGCGATGCTTCCTTCATCAAACGTTTGGGAGAGATTTTCGACCTGAAACAATACGGCGAACAGTTGCTACTCGAATCAGTGATCAGCCGCTTCATTGTCATCGTCGACAACCTTGATCGCCGTAATTTGCCGCAACGCCACATGCTTACCCAGCTACCCAAAGGCAAATTCATGGCGGTCAAAACGGAAGGCGACGAAAAACTCTTTATCGACGAACGCACTTTCCAGCGTTACGCGCCATTCGTAACCATGTTGAATGCGATGGACACCAAGGCATTCGTGGCGTTGTACGCAACGTATTATCCGTTGTTCCAGAAAGCCTATGAAGAAATGGGCTACCCCAACAAATACTTCAACGACCGCTTCGTGAAAATAATCGATCACCTCACCGCCACGCCGCGCGTGGCGAACGGGCCGATTGAACTCACACAGTCTGTGGTGACGTATCGATACGCCGACCCCAGCCTGGAAAAACTCTCCTCCGGTCAGAGGATGATGATCAGAATGGGTGACAAAAATGCCGAGAAGGTGAAGGCCAAACTACTCCAGCTGCGGCAGGCCCTGACCAGCTTCACGAGTCACTAGTGTCGCGACTCAGAAATATCGAAACATGAAACGGCGTATTTTTTCGCCCGGCGTCGTTGCAGCCCCTTGCAATACGTACAGTATTGCTGCGGGTCTGCGCCTAGCCGGGCAAAAAAATACATCCATTTCATTTGTTCCGATATTTCTGAGTCGCGACACTAGCACATCTCGAACATTTGGCCGGGTCGTGGTCGGCGGACTGACGCTCGGCACCCTGCTCACGCTGTTCGTGATTCCGGCGGCGTATACGCTGATTGCACGACGGCATATACCGCAAGAAAGTGAGCAACATCCTACTGCTGCATGGCGCTGAGATGACCCGCAACGATTTGCCACGTGTCGCCCGCCGAAAGACACCAGATGCGCGTGTACCGGAAGTCACCCGCAAATGGCGAACCGCTGTAAGCACCGGACAGCCGCATGCGAACCGCGACGACCGCAAATTGCCCACGGACTTTCACCTGTCTTTCCGAAGGTTCAATCGAGTGGAACTTGATCACCCCAGAGCGGTGTAATTCCATGTCGTCTTGTTTGCTAATCATCTGGCCGAGGTGATTGGTGAAGATCAGGTCGGGCGAAATCAACTCATCGAGCGCTCCGACGTCTGAATTGAGCATGGCAAGCCGAAGACGCTCCTCGGCCACGGTGATCTGATGTTCAGCGGCGGTCAGCACGTGGGAGTAGTCTCCTTTTTTAGGTGTCTGTAGCGAAGGAGGCATACTTGTTTACCAATGCAGCCATTTCTTTGGACTGTTCGTCTCCGCGTGCAAGTAGGCCGGCCACGACACCGAATTTGTCGGGTTCTGGTCGGTTCTGGCTGACCTTCCACTTACCGATCAGTTTGGTAATCGGAATCTCGATGCCAACGATGGCATCCATGAGGCGCTCGGTGAAATCTTGCGGCGCGTCAGATATTTTCCACGGCAGCGCCTGCTCACGTTCGTGCGTGTCGGTGAGCTGCGTTAGGTGCTGGAGCAGCCAGTCATGATCCTCGATGGCACGCGGTAAACCATGAGCATGAACGACGGCATAGTTCCATGTTGGGACCGCTTTGCCGTGCGCGTGTTTGCTCGGATACCAAGACGGTGTGATGTATGTCTCGGCGCCTTGGAAGATGACCACGGAGGCGACAGTGGTGGAAAAGGATTGCCACACACGGTTGGCTCGCGCCACATGTCCGACCAGTGTGCCGTGCTCACCACGGGAATAATCCAGAAGAAACGGGATGTGATTCGCGAGCAGCTCTTCATCATCCTGGGTCACCCATGCGCCCAGGGGGTGCGAACGAACAAGCGCATGCAAGATAGCGATGTCGGTTTCTTCGTGATGTTTGGGAATGTACATGCTGGCAACCTAATGGGGGCCTTCCTAGCGATGAAGTCGTTTAGGGTTCTTTCGATTCTGATTTGCTCAATTGCAAGCGAATCAACTTGTCCTGATGGCGCTGCAACATCCAATACCAGAGAGCGAATCCTATAAGCATCAATACAGTTCCTCCATAAAGTGCGAGGGACAGTATGCGAGACCACCGTTTTTCACGTTTGATACTGGCAAACATTTCGTTTAGTTCTGCGCCAGTTTTTTCCACGCGATCTAATTGTTCCTTGGCTTCCTGAACTCTGGCATCTGCTACCGCAGCCGTTTTCTTACCTGACTCTGAACTAGAGTCAGGTGAGAGAATTGGAGAATATGCTCGCGCTTGCTGTAGCCGTCCTTTAGCGTATTCACTCTTTGCGTCCAACACACTCCAGCCGACACTTCTTGTACGTTCCAGCTCATCCATCATAATTGCGTCGGCTATCACGCCGGTGACGACAAGCACTAGCCCAGAGATGCCAATGAACTTATAGAGATTGTCAGAAGGTGGGAGGGGGATGTTCATTTTTGATTTGCCAGTCAGTTATGGTTTGGGCGTTTAATTAAAGGGGGCTGCGTTTTGTAGCGTATTTATAAAATCATCGTCGGTTTTGATTGTCTGGATATTTAGAACAAGAATCGAGTTACCTCAAGATATTCCCGGTGCGAACAGCATTGGTGTAGCTCGCCGAGGAGAACGATGCCTAGGTTTTGAATGCGTTGGACGGCACTCATTCTGCGTGTTCCCTGCACATCGCATGACGTCGTGATGGTTAACGATAAATAGCCGCACTACTCCCGCGCCACCCCACCCGCCTGATTATCCCAAATCTCATCCTCAACCACGCCTTCCTCGCGCGTCCACACCAAGCGGCTGATGATTTTAAATTTAGCTAACGACATGGCGCCGCGTTGGGCGCGTTTGCTGTCGGACTCGTTGATGGCGGCGGTGACATCGGCGCGGTCGGCTTCGTAGATTTCGGTGGGTTCGTAGTCTTCGTCCATCATCAC
>JANOOV010000215.1:0-9355 GCA_031421535.1 Gammaproteobacteria bacterium | reverse complement strand
TGCCGCCGGGGTGCTCTTTGTGGGATGCGCTGCAACGATGCACTTGGAAACTGTCGGCAAACAAGGGGTGTGGCGACCGTTGTCACATGAAGAATCCAACGGAATATGGAGGCAAAAGTATCCGGACAGAGGCTTGAAGATCATGGGGGATTTTGACGGCGACGGTATAAAAGACGAAGCGTATCTTCGTGTCGGTGGTGTAGATGCCTCGCTCGGTTTGTTCGTCTCTCTTTCGAGTGCTGTTCCAGATCGTCGGCTCTTGTTGGTTGAGCGGTTTCCGGGTGCGAAGGTGAGCGAGAGCGGAATAAATGTTGTGCCGCCGGGAACGCATCAAACAGCGTGCGCAAAGGGACGCGAGAATTGCGGTTCCGGAGAAAGCCATAGCGTGACTTTTTCTAATCCGGGAATCGAATTATTCGAATTCGAGAGCAGTCATCTCGTGTACTACTGGGACAAAGACGGGCATATCTTCAAGAAGGAATGGTTGAGCGATTGAGTTTGTAGGTTGGGTTTTACGCGGGGAGGGGGAAAGTCAACGTGATAGGAATTGTCGCTGGGTTTCGTTCCTCACATCAGTCTACCGACGTTTGTTGTCTGTGGTAAAAGAGAGCCGGGAAAATTCCTGAGTTGAACCATCCCGTGGCTGCACACACTGCGTCGTTACATCATCTGCTGTCGGCCTGTATGCTGAAAGATCAGTATCGCTTGCAGCGGCAGCTGCGTGAGCTTGAGCAGCGCGCGCGGCGCGAGCGCGATGTGGGTGCGGAGTTGGCGCAGGTCGAAACCCAGATTCGCAACTCGGTTGCCGAGCGTGAGCGGCGCGCGGCGCATGTGCCCAAGCCGGAATTCTCCGATGACTTGCCGATCAACCAGCGGCGCGAAGAAATCGCGGCGGCGATTGCGCAGCATCAAGTCGTGGTGATTTGCGGCGAGACCGGGTCGGGTAAGACCACGCAGTTGCCGAAGATTTGCCTGGAATTAGGACGTGGCGTGGCCGGCTTGATCGGCCACACACAGCCGCGTCGTATCGCAGCGCGCACGGTGGCGACGCGCATTGCGCAGGAGCTACGGAGCGAGCCGGGGCGAGCAGTCGGTTTTAAAGTTCGCTTCACCGATCACACCGGGCCTGACAGTTACATAAAAGTCATGACCGACGGTATTCTGCTGGCCGAGATGCAGGCCGACCGGTTTTTGAATCAATACGACACGCTCATCATCGACGAGGCGCACGAACGCAGCCTCAATATCGATTTCTTGTTGGGCTATTTGCGCGATGTGTTGCCCAAGCGTCCCGACCTAAAGTTGATCGTGACGTCGGCAACCATCGACCCGCAGCGCTTCGCGCGCCATTTCAACAGCGCGCCGGTCATCGAAGTATCGGGTCGTATGTATCCGGTCGAGACCCGCTACCGGCCGCGTGTGGAAACCACCGAAGATGGCGAAGGTGAGGACGAAATCCAAGCCATCGTCGGCGCGGTGGATGAAGCGGTGCGCGAGGGCGGCGGCGATATTCTGGTGTTCTTCAGCGGCGAGCGCGAGATCCGCGAAACTGCCGAAGCCTTGCGCAAACATCATCCGCCGCACACCGAAATTCTGCCGCTGTATTCCCGCTTGAGCGTGGCCGAACAACTGCGCGTGTTCGCGCCGCACGCGGGGCGGCGCATTGTGCTCGCCACCAATGTGGCGGAAACGTCGCTGACGGTTCCGGGTATTCGTTATGTGATCGACACCGGCGTGGCGCGCATCAGCCGTTATAGCCATCGCACCAAGATTCAACGGCTGCCGGTGGAGCCGATTTCGCAGGCCAGCGCCGATCAGCGCAAGGGACGTTGCGGGCGCGTGGGGCCGGGTATTTGCATTCGATTGTATGGAGAAGACGACTACAACAATCGCCCGCGTTTCACTGATCCGGAAATCCTGCGCACCAACCTGGCCAATGTGATTTTGCAAATGAAAGCGCTACGGCTGGGCGATGTGGAATCGTTCCCGTTTATCGATCCGCCCGATGCGCGGCTGGTGCGCGACGGTATTCACCTGCTGGAAGAACTGCACGCGCTGGATGCCGCCGAGGAACTCACGCCCACTGGTAAACAACTGGCACGCTTCCCGGTCGATCCGCGTCTTGGGCGCATGTTGATCGCGGCAGGTCAGTGGGGCTGCCTGCGCGAGATGGCGATTATCGTCAGCGGCCTGAGCGTGCAAGACCCGCGTGAGCGGCCGATGGAAAAGCAGCAACAGGCGGACGAGTCGCATCGCGTGTTTCAGGACGAGCGTTCGGATTTTCTGGCGTTGCTCAAACTGTGGGCGTTCTTCGACGAGCAACACAAGCATTTGTCGCGTCACAAGCTGCGCCAGTTATGTCGCCAGCGTTATCTGTCGTACACACGCCTGCTCGAATGGCGCGATGTACATTCGCAGCTCGTCACCTTGTGTCATGAACTGGAACTGCGCGAGAACCTGGCCGATGCGCAGTATTACGATTTGCATCAGGCGCTGCTCACCGGGCTGTTAAGCAACATCGGCTTGCGCGGCGAGGAGCGCGATTACCTCGGTGCGCGCAGCAACAAGTTTCACATCTTTCCCGGCTCGGCATTATTCAAGACCAAGGCGAAGTGGGTGATGGCCGCGCAATTAGTCGAGACCAGCAAGGTCTACGCGCACTTTATTGCCGCAATCGAGCCAGAGTGGATCGAGCAGGCCGCCAAGCATCTGACCAAAAGCAGCCACTTTGAACCGCATTGGGAAAAGGAACGCGGCGAGGCGGCGGTGTACGAAAGCGTCACGCTGTACGGGTTGCCGATTGTCGCCAAGCGCAAGGTGAATTACGGCCGCATCGACCCGGTGGATGCGCGCACCATGTTTATCCGCCACGCGCTGGTGCTGGGCGATTACGAAACGCGCGCCAAATTTTTTCATCACAATCGCGGCTTGATGGATGAAGTGGCAGAGCTTGAACACAAATCGCGCCGCCCGGACATTCTGGTCGACGAGCAAACCCTGTTTCAGTTTTACGACGAGCGCGTTCCGGCGGAGATTCACGCCGCGCGGCGTTTTGAAACCTGGTTGCGCGAACAGCAGAAGACGCAGCCAGAATTTTTGTTTTTGACCAAAGAAGCGCTGATGCGCCACGCGGCAGACAGCGTGACCGCGCAGCAGTTTCCCGAAACGCTGGATGTCGATGGCGCGTGCCTGACATTGACCTATCAACACGAACCCGGACATGCCGACGACGGCGTGACGCTGCGGGTGCCGCAGGTGCTGCTCAAGCAAGTGGATGCACAAAAGCTTGAATGGCTGGTGCCGGGCTTGCTGCGCGAAAAAGTCATCGAGTTGATCCGCAATTTGCCGAAAAATCTGCGCCGCAATTTTGTGCCGGTGCCGACCTTTGTTGACGCGTTACTGCCGACGCTGCGTGATGCCGAGGGCGCGTTGCACGCAACGATTGCGACGCAGTTGCAGCGCATGACGGGTGTCGACATTCCGCGCGATGCATGGGATGAAGCGAGCTTGCCCGCGCACTTGCGCATGAACATTCACGTGATCGATGCGGCCGACATGGTGATCGCCAATTCACGCGATCTCGAACAACTGCGCGGGCAGGCGAGTAGCGCGCCGCTGCCCAGCGTGCCGGATGCTGCGTCGCCGTTTGAACGCGATGACATCGACACCTGGAATTTTGGCGCGCTGCCCGAAATGATCGAAGTCGTGCAGCAGCAGGTGCGCGTGAAACGCTATCCCGCCGTGGTCGATAAAGGCGATCAGGTCGCGCTGCGTCTGTTTGATTCGTTGTTAGAGGCGCAGGACCAACATCGTCGTGGCGTGCGGCGCTTGTTCATGTTGCAACTTGCGCAGCAATTGAAATTTTTACGCAAGAGCCTGCCGGAGATCAAAACCCTGTGCACACAGCTCGCCGCCGTGATCGGCTGCGACGAGTTACGCGAACACATTGTTGAAGCGGGCATCGACGCGGCGTTTGTGAGTGAGGCTGAATTGCCGCGCGCGGCAGAAGAATTTAATCGCATGCTGGAAGCCGGACGCGGCACGCTGGGCGATGAAGTAAACAAATTATGCGCACTATTGCAACGTATCGCCAACGAACAGCACGCGTTGCAACAGGCCGTGCGCGCCGCCAAACACCCGCACGTATTGGACGCGGTGCGCGACGTGCAAGAGCAAACCGGATTATTATTCGCCGCCGGGTTTATCACGCGCACGCCGCGCCGCTGGCTGGAACACTATCCGCGCTATCTCAAAGCGGCACGCGTGCGGCTCGAAAAAGCCGCGCACGGCGCCGCGCGCGACGCCACGCAACGCGGGGAAATCGCACAACTGCGACAACGTTATGAAAAATATCTACAACAGGCACAACGTAAACAGGAAGTTAATGCCGACTTGCTGGAATTTCGCTGGCTGCTGGAAGAGCTGCGCGTGTCGCTGTTTGCGCAGGAATTAAAAGCGTTGCTGCCGGTGTCGGTGCAGCGTTTGGAGAAGAAGCTGGATAAAATGGCAGGATAAACTAACCCGTTTTGAATTCTGGAGCACCTATGGAAAAAAACACCGCCCCGTCCGCCAAAAAATCACCTGTCGTCAAAGTGCTCAGCGTGGTTTTCATCTTGGGCATGCTGTGGCTGGTCATTGCAAATCTGCCGCGCGGTTACAGTCGTGACCTGACACAGATCGGTAAAGGAAAAAATGTCGTGGTGCAGGTGCACGACCATAATCTGGTGGGCAGCATCGACTTGATGGAGAGTCTTAACGCGGTGCGTCCGGAGTATGCCGCGTCGGTTGAGTTCGTGGTCGCCGATTTGTTAACACCCGAAGGCCGGGCATTTGCGACGACCCAAAACGTGAGTGCCGTGACGCTGGTATTTTTTGCGCCCGACGGGACGCCACTCGGGGGAGTGAAAGGTGAGCAAGATCTCAAGGAACTCAGAAGCAGCTTGAATCAAGCGTTTAATTTGCCCGTTGCAAAATAGTGCTGCAGGTCACCTTGGCACAAACGCAACGTCCATGCCCAAGGCCAGCGATCCGTTCTGCACCACCCGGCAACAAACGCCGCCGCGCCAGTCGCGGCGCAGAGCCTCGAATAAACCCGCTTGCGCGGCTTCCATACGCGAGCAGGGGTCGGTTTCACCGGTAATCTCCAACACCGCTGGGCCGATCAACAGGCGCGATCCGCTGGATTGAAACAGCGGCAGATCATCCACCAGCAAATTGGCACGACGCGTGGTCCACGGTAAATCCACGCCCAGATCAGTGCAGGCGGCGCGCCAAGCGGTCAGCGATAACAGCGTTACCTGCCGTGGGCCGGATTTTCCACGGCTATCGCCGACGAGTCCTAACTCGACACTTAACTCGACCGCGTCCAGTGTATGCATCGGCAGCAGCCGTTTTGGTTTGATCGCAATGCCCACTAGTTTTGCGCTCGTGGCCACTATGATTCCTCGCTGCGCAGGCATTGGCTGAGCACAGCGCGCATGTGTTCTGCGCCAAGTTCGTTCAGGGTATCAATATTACGTTCAGGGATTTTATCGGGATGCGGGTGGCTATCAATCGCACGTTCCAATTCCTCTTCGCGCAAAATATGCAGCGCCGGGTAGGGGGAGCGATTGGTGTAATTCTCGGCCGCATCTGCGGGGGCGCCTGCGAACTGATACTGCGGATGGAAACTCGCCACCTGGAATTCACCCGTGTAGCCTTGCTCCTCGATCAGCGCATCAGCCACGTTGAGAAAGTCGTTGTAGTCGAGAAATTGGTTCAATACGTTGGGATGAATCAAGAGCGTGGTTTGCACCTTGTCGGCATCGGTCGAGCTTAGGAATTCAAGTTCCGTTTGGAGGTCGGCGCGTAACGCCTCGGGCTGATCCGCCGTACTGACGACGAAACGTATTGTTCCGCTTTCAAACGGCTGGCGCGCGAACGGGCAGAGCTTGAGTTCGATCACGACCCGCTCGATCCAGCAGCAGGTGTGGGCAATGATGGTGTTGGCGTCGGGAGGGTTTTTCATCAGATAAACCGCGCCAGCGTTAACCCGTCCAGATTTATTTCCGGTGTACGCCCCGACACCACGTCCGCAAGTACCTTTCCCGAGCCGCAGGCCATGGTCCAGCCCAGCGTTCCGTGGCCGGTATTGACAAATAAATTATCGAAGGGTGTAGTGCCCAGCACCGGCGGGTTGTCGGGCGTCATCGGGCGCAGGCCGGTCCAGTATTCGGCGCGGGAAAAATCACCGGCGTGCGGAAATAAATCGCGCACCACATGGGTGAGGGTGGCGCAGCGCGACGGGCGCAGCGTGAGGTCGTAGCCGCACAGTTCGGCGGTGCCTGCGGCACGCAACTGTTCGCCCAGGCGCGTGACCACGACTTTGTAACGGTCGTCGGTGACGGTGGTTTGCGGTGCGCACGCGGCGTCGATGAGCGGCAGTGTGACGGAATAGCCTTTAACCGGATAGACCGGCAGGCGAATGGCGAGCGGTTTTAATAACAACGGCGACTCGCTGCCGCAGGCAAGCACGTAGGCGTCGGCGTGGAATGCGCCGCGATCCGTGAGCACGCTGTCGATGCGGGTGCCGGAGCGTGATAGATGTTGCACCGTGGTTTGAAACTCGACGCGCATGCCCAGCTGCATCGCCGCCTTGGCGAGCTCAAGGGTGAACTGGCGGCAATCGCCGGTTTCGTCGTCGGGAAAGTGGATGCCGCCCGCGAGCTTGTCGCGCATGGCGGCGAGTGCCGGTTCTTGCGCGATGCACCGGTCAACATCCAGCGCACGATGTTTGACGCCAAGCTGTTCCCATAGCGCGCGGTCCTGTAATCCGATTTCGAGATCGCCTGCGCTGCGATACAGATACAAAGTGCCGCGTGTCGTCATGTTGTAGTTGATGGGTATTTCATTGCGCAGCGCGACCAGGCAGGCGTGGCTGTAACGCGCCAGTCGCACTTGCCGTTCCTTGTTGATCGCGTAGCGTTTTGCAGTGCAATTGCCGAGGAATTTTACCAACCACGACCATAGCGCCGGGTCGAGACGCGGGCGCAACACCAGTGGTGAATGAGGTTTGAATAGCCATAACAAGGCGGTGAGCGGGATGCCGGGTTCCGCCCACGGATGCGCCGAACTCCATGACACCTGTCCGCCGTTGGCGAAGCTGGTTTCCTGCGCGACGTCGGCCTGGCGTTCGAGCAGCGTGACTTCATGCCCGGCGCGTTGCAGGTAATACGCACTGGTCACGCCGATGACGCCGCCGCCGAGCACCAGGACTTTCATCGTGGATGTGGCGAGTAAAATTCCTTCCCCCTGCAAGGGGGAAGGAACCAAAATTCAGCAGAATTTCGAGATGTGAAGATGGGTGTGCTTGCCGGGGGCTAGCACACGTCAGATCACCACTATCGAGGGGCAGGGTCATAACAAACTCTGGTAGAATCCGCATCCCGTTATGAGAGTGTGTATGGTGCATTATGGAACCCTCTGAAGATATTTTCGAAGAAGCTTTTCAACAGTCGGTCGAAATCGGCAATCGCCTGGCGACTAAAGAGACCACGGGCGAGATGTGGGAAGTCGCCGACGGCATGCTCGCCGGGGCCATCCAGTTCTGGCTGTATTCGCGCCAGCCCTGCGGCGATCCGCTGTGCGAAGATTGCGAAGAAATCAACACTGCGGAGTTACGCATGGCCGAGTTGCGCCGTCTGCTGGATGAGTTTGCGAAGGAGAGCGAGTATTACCATGCGCCGACGGATGTGAACGTCGGGCGCGCGTAGGTTTAGATTCCACGCAGCAATTTCCTGCCATCCAGCGCATACGCTGCGAGCAAATACACCAGTAAAAATAGCGTTCCCGACAGCAGCGCATGCAGGCCGGTGAACCAGATCAATTCCTGATTCGCAATATACAGCGCAACCGCAAAGCCCACGTAACCCAACACGCGTTTCACATCGTAGGGCACCGGAAAATATTTGCGCCCGAGTAGATACGATGCCAGGGCGATGCTTGCATAACACGTCAGTGTGGTCCAGGCCGCACCGGCGTAGCCGAATAACGGCACCCACCAGCTCAACAACGCGACGGTAATCAAGGTGCCGCCGACAGCCACCAGCGCGCCCATCAGGGTGCGGTCGGTGAGCTTGTACCAGACCGACAGATTCACGTAAATGCCGAGGAACAAATGGGCCAGCAGCAGGATCGGCACGACAAATAAACCTTCACGATACGCCGCACCGACAAAATATTTAAAAATATCGAGATACAGTGACACCAGCAGAAAAATGAACCCGCAAAAAATTACAAAATAGGTCAGCACGTCGGCATAGATTTTGGGTGCGTTTTTGTCGGCGGCGTGCGCAAAGAAAAACGGTTCGCCCGCGTAACGGAACGCCTGGATGAACAGCGCCATCAGAATCGACAATTTGTAACACGCGCTGTAAATGCCGAGCTGCGCGAGGTTGGCCTGGGTGTCGCCGGGCAGCAGATATTTCATCAATGCGCGGTCGAGCATTTCATTGGCGGTTCCGGCGAAACCGATGACGACCATCGGCAGCGAGTAGCGCAGCATTTTGTTGAACAGCGCGGCATCGAAGCCCTGCGTGACGCCGCGCAACTGTGGCGCCAATAGCAACAACTTCACCAGGCTTGCGGCCAGATTGGCGATGAAAATGTAACCTACGCCCATCGCCGGATCCCACAGGTCGGCCGCCCATCCCGTTGCTGCGCCGCGCAACACCACGATGAACAGCAAACACAGCCCGACGTTGACTAATATCTCGATCAACTTGATGCTGACAAAACGCAGTGCTTTTTCCTGTGCGCGCAGCTTGGCGAACGCAACCGCGCCAATCGCATCCATCGCCAGAATCGCCGCGATCCACACCAGGTATTCAGGGTGCTCGCCATACTGCATTGCATTGGCCAGCACACCGCTGCCCAGCAGCAGCAGTACAAAGAAACTCAAGTTCGCGACGAGTAAAAAGCGCAACGCGGTGGAGTAAGCGACGTCGGGCGTGTTGCCGTCCTTGTCGCGAAAGCGGAAGTACCCGGTCTCGAAACCAAATACCAGCACGACCGAGAAGAATCCTGCATAGGCGTAAAACTCCGACACCACGCCGTATTCGGCGGGCGTGAAGGTGTAGGTGAACAGCGGCACCAGCAGATAATTTAAAAAGCGCCCGACGATGGAGCTGATGCCGTAAACGGCGGTCTGCGAGACGAGGCGTTTAAGGGGATTCACGCGTTGTGTTATCTCAAATCAACGTGTCGCGATTACGCATGTGATCGGCGGTTTTGTAAAATGCCTGATCGAGTTGCATGCGAACGAGCGGGTCGAGCTTGGCTTCATCCAGTGCGCACTTCATGCACAGCAACCACGCGT